>WLIH01000362.1 GCA_009702305.1 Actinomycetota bacterium
AGTCGCTGACCCGCATGTCGATCTCGGTCGTCTTCTCGTCACGGGCAGCAGCCAGCGTCCCCAGGCGCTCGTCCGCCGCGGCGACCTGCGCGACCAAGTCGTCGAGCATGCCCTGGGCACCCTCGAGGCGCTCCATGACCTCGAGCTCGTCGTCCTCGAGGCTGGTGATCCGGCGCTCGAGCGACTCCAGCTCGTGGCTCATCCGCTCCAGGGCCTTGGGGTCGGCGATGAGGCCCTGGTCCATCCGGTCGCGGTCTCGGGTGCGGCGCGCCTTGACCTGCTCGACGTCGGCGTCGACCTTGCTCTGCTCCGCGCTCAGGTCGTCGACCAGGATTCGCGCATCGCGCGCCTGGTCGTCGAGCTCCTTGCGGGCAGTCTCCAGCTCGGCGATCTCCGCGAGCTCGGGCAGGGTCCGGCGCTGGTGCCGCAGCTGGTCCACATGGGAGTCGAGCTCCTGGAGGTCGAGCAGCTTGAGCTGGGCGGCGGGATCGGCTTTCAGGGGGTGCTCCTCGTGGTCACGGACGAAACGTCCACGGGTCGGTGCACAGCGTGCTGACCCGGGTGCTCACCGTATCCCCCAGCGCTGCGCGCAGCCGCGCCTCCACCACCGGGAGCCAGGTCCACTCGGCGGCCCAGTGCGCGACGTCGACCAGAGCCGGCCCGCCATGCTCGACGAACTTGCCGGCCAGGTGGTGGCGCAGGTCTGAGGTGACGTAGACATCGGCATCGCTGGCCGCCAGCCGGTCGAGCAGGAAGTCGCCTGCGCCACCGCACAGCGCCACCCGTCGTACGACGCGGGTGGGATCGCCGGCCACCCGGACGCCGCCCACGGTCGCGGGCAGGGCGTCGCGGATGCGGGCGGCGAACTCCGCCAGCGTGCAGGGTTCGACCTCCCCGATCCGACCGGTGCCCGTCGCGACCAGCCCGGGGTCGGCGAGCTCCACCAGGCTGTAGGCAGGCTCCTCGTAGGGGTGCGCCGCCAGCATGGCTGCCACGACCCGCGCGCGCAGGCGACGGGGCAGCACCACCTCGATCCGGTCCTCGGCCACGACCTCGGCTGCACCGACCGTCCCGATGGTCGGGGCCGCTCCCTCGAGCGGCCGGAAGCGGCCTTCGCCCACGCTCGAGAACGACGCCTGGTCGTAGTCGCCGATGCGGCCCGCACCGGCCTCGGCCAGGACACCCCGCATCAGGTCGGCCTGACCCGCGGGCACGTAGACGGCGAGCGCGTCGCGGGCCTCACCGGGGCTCGGGAGGATCGGCCTTGGCGTGCGAAGCCCGAGGGCTTGCGCCATCGCGTCGGAGACGCCGCCCTGCGCCGCGTCGGCGTTCGTGTGGGCGGTGAGCAGCGCGCACCCGGCCCGCACCAAGGTCGTCAGAGTGCGCCCTTTGGGCGTGGCCGTCGTGAAGCCGTGGACCCCCTTGAGGAACAGCGGGTGGTGCACGACCAGCAGGTCGGCGCCCCAGCTCGCGGCCTCCTCGGCGACGGCCAGCGTGGGGTCGACGGCGAAGAGGACCCGGTGCACCGGCTGGTCCAGATCGCCCGACACGAGACCGACCCGGTCCCAGTCACCAGCGGTGGACGGCGGGTACCACCCGTGCAGCAGGTCGACGACGTCGCTCAGGGCAGGCACGGGCGCAGCCTAGTCACCTCGCTAGTCTCGGCTCATGCCCGTCGTGAAGATCAATGCCATCTCCGTCCCGCCCGAGCAGCACGAGGAGCTCGAGAAGCGATTCGCCCACCGCGCGCACAGCGTGGACGGATCGCCCGGCTTCCTCGGCTTCCAGCTGCTGCGCCCGGTCAAGGGCGAGGACCGCTACTTCGTCGTCACCCACTGGGCCGACGAGGCGTCCTTCGAGTCGTGGCGTGACGGCCCGGCCATCGAGGCGCACGCCGGTCAGCGCGCCAAGCCGGTCGGCACCGGCGCAGACCTGCTCGAGTTCGAGGTCGTGATGGACGTCCGGCCGAGCTGACGCCTCGAGAAGCTCAGCTCGCCAGGTCGACCGCGGCAGTGCCGAAGGCGACATCGAAGCGGTCGCACCAGATGACGACCGAGATCAGGTCGCCGATCTCGGCAGACGCTGGGATCTCGTAGTTCTGGTCCCCGCTGGTCGCCTTGAGCTCGCCGAGCGGCACCGACCGTGCGTCGTCGTAGGAGCCCCACTCGCCGCCACTGGGCTGGTCGGAGAGCCACACGTGCAGGTCCGGGCCGTCCGAGGTGTCGAATCCCTCCAGGCGCACGAAACGGCGTCCGTCGGCCAGTTGCAGCACCCGGGCGATCCCGGTCGTGGGGTGCTCCGCCGTCACGAACTCTCCGCGATCGAGCTCCACGTCACGGGCCGCGGGCACCGAGGCACTTGGCGTGGGGCTCGGAGCGAGCGTCGGTGAGGGGCTCGCGGCCAGCGTCGGCGAGGGGCTCGGAGCGAGGCTCGGAGAGGGGCCGGGCCGGCTTCCGCCGGTCTTGCCGGTCTTGCCGGACTTGCCCGGCCCACCGCTGGCATCGTCGGTCGCGGTGTCGGCCGGCACGGTCGGGGTGGGCGTGGTGCTCGCAACCGGACCTGCCACGACCTCGCTGGTCGGCACCGCCTCGATCACCCGGCTGCTGGTGAACAAGCGCCACGGCTCGAACCAGAACGACGCACCCAGCAGTGCGACGACGACACCAGCAATCAGCCAACGGACCATGGCGTCAGCCTAGATCGGCGCGTGGCGCGCGTTCCTTACGAGATGCGGACGTGCGCCGAGGGGCCCGGACCTCAGTTGACCTGGCGGTCGCGACCGTCCCAGTACGGCGAGCGCAGCTTGAACTTCTGCAGCTTGCCCGTCGCGGTGCGGGCGAGCTCGTCGCGGAACTCCACCGACGTGGGCGCCTTGTAGCCGGCCGCACGCTGCTTGCACCAGGCGATGAGGTCGGCCTCGGTGGTCTCCTCCCCCGCGGCGAGGACGACGAGAGCCTTGATCGTCTCGCCCCACTTCTCCGACGGCACGCCGATGACGGCGACCTCGGCGACGGCGGGGTGGGAGAAGAGGACGTCCTCGACCTCGATCGAGGAGACGTTCTCTCCGCCCGTGATGATCACGTCCTTCTTGCGGTCCGCGATCGTGAGGTACCCGTCGTCGCCGAGCGTGCCGCCGTCGCCGGTGTGGAACCAGCCGCCCGCCAGGGCCACCTCGGTCTCCTCGGGCAGGCCCCAGTAACCCTCGAGCACGACGTTGGAACGGGCCAGCACCTCACCGGCGCCCTCCTCGGAGTCGTCGATCGCCAGGGTGACGCCGAGAGCCGGCGCACCGGCGCGCGTCAGCAGGCCCGCTCGTTCCTCGGCCGGCAGGTCGTCCCACTCGGCGCGCGAGCGGTTGAAGGTCAGCAGCGGCGACGTCTCGGTCAGGCCGTAGATCTGGATGAACTCCCAGCCGAGCTCCTGCTCGACCCGCACGACCGTCTTCGTCGGCGGCGGGGCGCCGGCCATGATGATCCGGACCCGGTCGCGACCGGGGATCTCGCCCTCCCAGGTCTGCGCTGCTTCCAGGATGGCGCTGGCCACGGCCGGGGCCGCACACATCATGGTCACACCGTGCTCCTCGACGCGGCGCAGGATCTCGGCCCCATCGATCTTGCGGATCACGACCTGCTTGACCCCCAGCCCGGTGGTCGCGAAGGGCATCCCCCAGCCGTTGGCGTGGAACATCGGCAGCGTGTGCAGGTAGACGTCGCGGTCGGTGACCGCGGCGTGCATGGCGAAGGTGACGGCGTTGGTCCAGATGTTGCGGTGCGTGATCTGTACGCCCTTGGGCCGAGCCGTCGTGCCCGACGTGTAGTTGATGCAGGCCGTCGCGGTCTCGTCGTGC
>WLIH01000363.1 GCA_009702305.1 Actinomycetota bacterium
AGGCCAACGACCCGCTCACGGCGGCCCGCATCGCCGAGCTGGAGAACGAGCTGCTCGCCCTCGAGCTCACCGCCCTGCGCGTGGTGGCGCACTCGACCGACGGCGAGCCGCACCCGGCCAGCTCGGTGCTCAAGCTCAAGGGCACCGAGCTCCAGCAGGCCGTGAGCGAGCTGATGATGGACCTCGCCGGTCCGGCCAGCATCGCCTCCGGCGCCGGCGCCGACTCGGCACTCGCCGACTGGGCACCCCACGTCACTCCGACGTACCTCAACCTCCGCAAGGCGTCGATCTACGGCGGATCCAACGAGATCCAGCGCCAGATCATCAGCCGCACGATCCTCGGCCTCTGAGAGGGACTGACCCATGGACTTCAGCTACGACGACGAGCAGGACGCGCTGCGCGACGCAGTGCGCGGCCTGGTGGGCAAGGCGTATTCCGACTTCGAGCAGCGCCGCCAGACGGTCAAGCAGGACCCGGGCTTCTCCGAGAAGGTCTGGTCGCAGCTCGCCGAGATGGGCGTGCTCGGCCTGCCCTTCGCGGAAGAGGACGGCGGGGTGGGCGCCGGCCCCGTCGAGATCGGCATCGTCGCCCAGGAGCTCGGTCGCGTCATCGCGCCCGAGCCGTTCCTGACCGCCGTGGTGATCGCCGGCGGCCTCGTCTCCGCGGTCGGCACGGCCGAGCAGCGCCGCGAGGTGCTCGGCGCCCTGTCCGCCGGGGAGAGCATCCTGGCCTTCGCCCACGACGAGCCCGGCTCGCGCTGGAGCCCGTCGGCCGAGCAGGTCACGGCGACGCTCGCGGGGGACGCCTGGACGCTCACCGGCACCAAGGAGCCGGTCCCCCACGGCGCCCGCGCCGACCTGCTCGTGGTCAGCGCCGCGCTGCCCGACGGCGGCACCGGCCTCTTCCTTGTCGAGGGCGCGGCCGCGACCCGTACGGCCTACCCCACCTACGACGGCGGTCGTGCCGCCCAGGTGGTGCTGGACGCGACGGCGGCGACCCCGCTCGGTGAGCCCGGCCTCGACGTCACCGCGAGCATCGCGACGATCCAGGACATCGCGCGCATCGTCGCCGGCAACCAGGCGCTCGGCGCGATGGAGGTCGCGCTCGCAACCACGACGGCGTACCTCAAGAGCCGCAAGCAGTTCGGCGTCACCCTCAACACCTTCCAGGCGCTGACCTTCCGCGCGGCCGACATGTACGTCTCGGTCGAGCTCGCCAGCAGCCTCGTGCAGTGGGCGACGATGGTGCTCGCCACCGGCGATGTCGAGGCGACCCGAGCAGCGGCCGCGCGAGCCGGGCTGCAGGTCAGCCGCGCCAGCCGACACGTCGGCCAGGAGGCGATCCAGCTGCACGGCGGCATCGGGATGACGGCGGAGTACTCCGTCGGCAGCTTCGTCGCGCACCTCACCGCGCTCGACCACCTGCTCGGCGACGGACAGCACCACCTGAGCGCGCTCGCGGCCGGGATCGGGGCGTACGGCGCCCTCGACCCGCTGGCCTGATCGCGACGCGGGGCGCGCCCCGGCAGCGCAGGGTCCCTACACTCCTCGCATGACGGGCACGACGGGCACGGATACGGTGCTGCAGCCGATGGCGTCCCCGGAGAAGCCCGAGACCCGCCGCCCGGCCCGCATCGCCGCGATGTCCGCGTACGCCGTCGCGCTGGCGCTCTGGACCGAGCTCCTCGGCCTGCCCAACGACACGGTGCAGATCTTCCTGTGGCTCTGGCTCGGCACCATCGCGTGGAACGTCGACGCCCCGTGGCGCTACCACCTCGGCTTCCTGCGCGACTGGTGGCTGCCCGTGCTCGGCCTGATCGTCTACTTCTACAGCCGAGGTCTGACCGACGAGCTCGGCCTGCCGGTGCACGTGACGATGCCGATCCATGCCGACGAGTGGCTGATGGGCCTCCTCGGGGTGCACGACACCACGCCGACCCAGCAGCTGCAGGCGGCCTGGTGCGGCGAGCCGTGCCTCAAGACCAGCGAGCCGCGGTGGTACGACGTCTTCTTCACCACGGTCTACGCCAGCCACTTCCTCGCCGGGCTGACCATCGCTGCCGTGCTCTGGGTGCGCAACCGCGCCGCGTGGGTGCAGTGGATGCGCCGCTACCTGCTCATCAACTACGGCGCTCTCGTGATCTACATCGTCTACCCGATGGCCCCGCCGTGGATGGCCTCGGAGGAGGGCTTCCTCGGCCCCGTGACGCGGATCAGCAGCCGGGGCTGGCACGACATCGGGCTGGGGCGCTTCGACCTGGTCCTGCAGGGGGTCGGCAACCCCGTCGCCGCCATGCCGTCGCTGCACGCCGGCATCACCTTCCTGATCGCCGGCTACGCGGTGCAGAAGATGCGCTCACCGTGGCGCTGGATGCTGCTGCTCTACCCGCTGGCGATGTGCGTGACGCTGGTCTACAGCGGTGAGCACTACGTCGTCGACGTCCTGGCCGGCGGCGCCCTCGCCGGCGTCGTGCTCGCCGGGTCGTCGTGGTGGGAGCGTCGTCACCCGCCCCGACCGGCGATGTCGACGACCGCCTGAGGTCGCAGACCGGTATCGAAGCGGTCACATCGCCTGACGGCACGCCCGCGGTCCCCGAGGATGTCAGCGTGACCAGCGCCTCCCCCGTACGCCGTCCAGCTCTCGCCCTCGCGGTCCTCGCGCTCGCCGGATCCCTGAGCGCCACCGTGCTCGACCCTGGCATCGCCGCCGAGCCGCTGGTCCTCGCGCCTGCCGCGCCCGCGATCGACCTGCGTGAGCCGGTCGCGCTGCGCCCCGCGACGCGCCACCAGCTGCGGGTGGCCGAGCGGGCTGCTGCGGCGTCGGCGAGCGATCCCGGAGCCAACGGCGCGGCGTTCGGCGCACCGCTGCGGATGCCGACGGCGTACCCCTTCCAGCCCGAGCTGACCGTCTTCCCCGACAACCCCGACGACGCGACCGACGCCAGCGGGGTGATCTCCCATGACGCCCTCGCACCCCAGCTGAGCGCCTGGATGGCCGACAGCGACCTGATCTCCACCCAGGTGATCGGCAAGTCCGTGCAGGGACGCGACCTCTACCTCGTGACGCTCACCGCACCGGAGACCCGGCAGCAGACCCGGCAGCAGACCGCGTGGCGCTCGAAGATCCGCAACCGGCCGGCGGCCGCCGCGAAGGACAAGGCCCTCGCTGCGGGCTACAAGACGCCGATCTGGTTCAGCGGCAACATCCACGGCAACGAGTGGGAGGGCACCGACGGGCAGATGGGATTCATCGGCGACCTGCTGGCCGCCACCGACGAGGAGACCACCGCACTGCTGGCGCGCCACCGCCTGTACTTCTCCCTCTCCCTCAACCCCGACGGCCGCACCATCGGACAGCGCCCCGGCGCCCTCGGCCTCGACATCAACCGCGACATGATCACCAGCGCGACGCCGGAGTCGGTGTCGTTCGTGCGCACCGCCCAGGCCGTGCAGCCGCTCTACTCCGCCGACCTGCACGGCTACACCGGCGTCCTGCAGGTCGAGCCCTGCGGCCCGCCGCACGGCGACAGCTACGAGTACGACCTCTTCCTCCCGCACGGGTACGCCGCCGCGCTGCAGGTCGAGCGCGAGGTGACCGCCGCCGCGATCCCGGGCAACCCGGTCATCGATGCGGCCACCGGCCTGATCTCCACGATCGGCAGCCCCCTGGCCGGCACCGGCCTGATCAAGATCCCCTACCGCGACACCCCGAGCGGCTGGGACGACTACCCGCCGGTCTTCACCGCCCAGTTCGCTGCGTTCTACGGCGCCGTGACCAGCACGGTCGAGCTGCCGCTGACCCGGCTGCAGGACGGCAGCACCAACCCGCTCTTCTCCACC
>WLIH01000364.1 GCA_009702305.1 Actinomycetota bacterium
GCCCTACGGTTCTTCGACTTCGGCGACGCGCTGCTCACGGAGCCCCTCGCCGCCCTGCTGGTGCCGCTGGACTCGCTGCGAGCCCAGCTCGACACCGGCCCGGACGACTCGCGCCTGGCGCGGGTGGCCGATGCCGCCCTCGAGGTCTGGTCCGACCTCGTCCCGCTCACCCGGCTGCGCGCCGCTCTGCCGGCAGCCCTGCGCCTGGGCCGTCTGGCTCGTGCCGAGTCGTGGCTGCGCTGCTACCCGTCGATGACCGACGCCGAGCTGGCCGACTACCGCGGGGCCGCCCCGCGGTGGCTGCTCGGACTGATCGACGACCCGCCCTCGGGACCGGCCCGGGGCTGATCGACCCGAGCTGATGGGTAGGCTCGCGCGCCGAGGGGCGGTAGCTCAGTCGGTTAGAGCAGAGGACTCATAATCCTTGGGTCGTGGGTTCGAGCCCCACCCGCCCCACTCGCGTCTCAGACTCCGACGAGGCCGCTGCGGCGCTCCAGCAGCAGGACGTCTCGCCAGCATCCGGCCAGCGGGCCGTGCTCCATCCGCGCCACCCGCTGACGGGTGCCGACGACGCGGAACCCTGCCTGCTCGTGGAGCACCAGGCTGGCGGAGTTCTCCGGGAAGATCCCCGACTGGATCGTCCAGATCCCCGCGGCCTCGGTCGAGGTGACGAGGGCGTCGAGCAGGAGCCGGCCGATCCCCCGGCCCTGTGCTGCCGGGGCGACGTAGACCGAGTGCTCGACCACCCCGGCGTACGCGCACCGGTCGGAGACCGCGGAGACCGCCACCCATCCGAGCACGACGTCGTCGGCGTCGACGGCGACCCGGCGGTGTTCGGTCAGCTTGGTGGCGTCGTACGCCGGCCACGACGGCGGCGCCGTCTCGAACGTCGCATGGCCGGTCGCGATGCCGGCGGCGTAGATGTGCTCGACCGCCGGCCAGTCGGCGGCGGTCATGGCGCGCACGGTGGTGCTCATGTGGCGGGCAGAAGGTCGTCCAGGAGAGCGGTGACCCGCGCCCGGATCTGGTCGCGGATGACGCGCACCGCGTCGATGCCCTGGCCCGCCGGGTCGTCGAGCACCCAGTCCTCGTAGCGCTTGCCGGGGAAGAACGGGCAGGCATCGCCGCAGCCCATCGTGATGACGACGTCCGAGTCCTGCACGGCCTCGGTGGTGAGCACCTTCGGGCGCGCATCGCCGAGGTCGATCCCCTCCTCGAGCATCGCTGCGACGGCGGCGGGGTTGATGGTGTCGGCGGGTGCGCTGCCGGCGGAGCGGACCTCCACCCGGCCGGCGCCGAGGTGCGCCAGGTAGGCGGCGGCCATCTGGGAGCGGCCGGCGTTGTGGACGCAGACGAAGAGCACGCTGGGGCGCGGGGGCAACGGGATCACCTCGTGGGTCGGGGGGAGCGGAAGAGGTAGGAGACGAGAGCCAGACCGAGGGCGCCGCCGACCACCTGGCAGAGCACGAACGCCGGCGCCGACGCGGGAGCGATCCCGGCGAAGGTGTCCGAGAGCGTGCGGGCGATCGTCACGGCCGGGTTGGCGAAGCTGGTCGAGCTCGTGAACCAGTACGCCGCCGTGATGTAGCCGCCGACGGCGTACGCGACCGTCTCGGGCCGCTCGGAGAGCACCGTGCCGAAGACGATCAGCACCAGCCCGAGGCTGGCGACGACCTCGGCCAGCCAGAGCGGGCCGCCGGACCGGTCGTGCGTCGAGACGGAGACCGCCGACAGGTCGAACATCAGGTTGGCCACGACGGCGCCCAGCGCGCCGCCGACGACCTGGGCGCCGATCAGGACCAGGGCGGTCGTCGTGCCGATCCGGCCGAGCGCGCGCTCGACGAGCGTGACGACGGGGTTGAAGCTCGCCGAGACCGACTGCAGGGTGAGGATCAGGGCGACCAGCGCCGCGCCGGTGACCAGGCTGTTCTCGAGCAGCTGCAGCCCGACGTCGTCGGGGGAGAGGCGACTGGCGGCGATGCCGGAGCCGACGACCGCTGCGACGAGCAGGGCGGTGCCGACCACCTCGGCGACGGCGCGCTGGCCCAAGGACGGGCCCAGGGATGGGCCCAGGGATGGGCCCACGGATGGGCCCACGGATGGGCCCACGGATGGGCCTAGGGACGGGCTCACCGGGCGACACCGCCGATCAGCGCGCCGAGGTCGGCGAGGGCCTGGGGCTGCACCCGGTAGTAGACCCACACCCCGCGCTTGCTGCGACCGAGCAGGCCGACCTCGTGCAGCACCTTGAGGTGGTGGCTGATCGTCGGCTGGGAGAGGTCGAAGGCGTCGTTCAGGTCGCAGACACACGCCTCCCCGTCGGCGTGCGAGGCGACCAGCGACAGCAGCCGCAGCCGCACCGGGTCGGCCAGCGCCTTGAGGACGGGAGCGATCCGCTCCGCCGAGTCGGCCGAGAGCGGCTCGCTGGCGAGCGGGGAGCAGCAGGCGACCGTCTGGGTCGGGCTCGGATCGGTCAGAGACTTCGACATGTGTCTATGTTGACAGATCTCGATGTCTGGGAGCAAGGTGCATGCATCGATCATCATCTATGTCAGGAGAACCCATGTCGCGCGTGCAGCTAGCCCTCAACGTCGACGACCTCACCTCGTCGGTCGCCTTCTACTCGGCCCTGTTCGGCGTCGAGCCGGCGAAGGTCCGGCCCGGCTACGCCAACTTCGCGGTCGCCGAGCCGCCGCTGAAGCTGGTCTTGATCGAGAATCCCGGCCACGGGGGCTCGGTCAACCATCTCGGGGTGGAGGTCGAGAGTGTCGACGCCGTCGACGACCTGCAGCGCCGGCTCGCGGCATCCGGGCTGGCCTCGCGGGACGAACGCGACACCACGTGCTGCTACGCGAAGCAGGACAAGTTCTGGGTGGAGTCGACACCCGACGGCGAGCGCTGGGAGGTCTACACCGTCCTGGCCGACAGCGCGACGTTCTCCGCGGAGCCGACGACGGTCGCCGCCGAGACCTGCTGCGCCTGAGGACAGTCCGTCACGAAACGGCTGCCCGGGAGGCCGCCCCGACGACCACATCGTGACGGACTATCCCGGCCGGGCCGTCCGTCTGGCCACGAGGACGAGGTGAGCGGTGTAATTTTGCCGAGGGTGCCGCACGGTCGTGGCGCCCTTGTGCCCCCACGCTGATCGAGGTGACCGTGGCCGACCTGGTGCTGCCCGAGCTGCCGGACGCGCGCGTGCGTACGCCGCGACCCGGCCGGCGACGGGCGAGCAGCCGCCGGTTCTGGCAGCTGCGAGGCGCGCGACCCGCGGGCGCGGCGACCCGCGAGGCCGTCCGTGGGGGCTCGCGAGCCCGGCGCTCGGCCCACCGCCGTGCCCACGGTCTGCGGGGCACCGTCGGGCTGACACTGGCCGGCGCCCTGCTGCCGGGGTCCGGACTGATCTGGACCGGGCGGCGCCTGATCGGCCTGCTGGTCCTGGTGCCCGCGGTGATCGCCCTGGCCGGCGGCACTTGGTACGTCGGGCGCGACCTGCAGCACGTCATCGACTTCGCCTTCGATCCCACCCGGTTGCGGATCGCGGCGGCGATCATCGCCGGCGGTCTGCTGATCTGGGCCGCGATGGTCTACCTCACCTATCGCTCGGTCCGTCCGGCGGACCGGCCGCGGTGGCACTCGATCGTCGGCCACGCGTTCGTGCTCCTGCTGGTCCTCGCGGTGGGCGCGCCGTTCGCCGTCGCGGCACGCTACGCGACCGTGCAGGCCGACTTCGTCAAGACCGTCTTCGCCTCGAACGAGACGGCGACCGTGCCTCAGGACGTCACCGAGAAAGACCCGTGGGGTGGTCGTGACCGGGTCAACGTGCTGCTGCTCGTCGGTGA
>WLIH01000365.1 GCA_009702305.1 Actinomycetota bacterium
CGCGAGCTCTCCGCGCGCGCCCTCGACCGGCTCGCGGCCCAGGTGGCCGCGTGCGTCGACCTCGACGCCGTGCTCGCGATCGCCGCGTCCGCCCCCGAGCTCGACCGACCCGCCTGGTCCCCCGACGCTCGGGCGCCCGGTCCGCGACCGGTGGTGGCGGTGGCGGGCGGGCGAGCCTGCACCTTCCGCTACACCGAGACCGACGAGCTGCTGCGGGCCGCCGGCTGCGACGTGGTCGCCTTCGACCCGTTGAGCGACCACCAGCTCCCGGCCGGCACCCGCGGGCTCTACCTGGGGGGCGGCTTCCCCGAGGTGCACGCGGCCGAGCTCGCCGGCAACCACCGGCTGCGCGCCGAGATCCGCTCGGCTGTCGCCGACGGTCTGCCCACCGTCGCCGAGTGCGCCGGCCTGCTCTACCTCGCCGACCGGCTCGACGGCACCGAGATGGTCGGCTCGATCCGCGCCGACGCCGCGATGACCGGTCGCCTCACGCTGCGCTACCCGGTCGCGGTCGCCGCGAGCGACAACCTGCTCGCCCGCCACGGCGAGCGGGTCACCGGTCACGAGTTCCACCGCACGCAGGTGACGCCGGCCCACACCGGGTCGCCCGCGTGGTGCATCGACGACGAGCCCGTCGGCTTCGCGAGCGCGACCCTGCACGCGTCGTACCTCCACACGCACTGGGCCGGGCACCCGCAGCTGGCCGAGCGCTTCGCCGACGCGGTGCACGGTGCGTGATCCGCTGGGCCACCACGGTGACGTCGAGGTCGGCGACCTCGAGGACTTCGCGGTCAACGTGTACGCCGGATCACGGCCGAGCTGGCTCGACGCGGCTCTGCGCGCCAGCCTCGACGACCTCGGCTCCTACCCGAGCGCCACGGCGGCGGAGGCCGCGCTGGCACGGCGGCACGGCCGCTCACCGGACCAGGTGCTGGCGACCGCCGGCGCCGCCGAGGCCTTCACCCTCCTGGCCCGGTGGCGTCCGTGGCGACACCCGGTGGTGGTGCACCCGCAGTTCACCGAGCCGCACGCCGCCCTGGAGCTCGCGGGGCACCGCGTCGCCACCGTCGTGTGCGGCGCCGAGGACGGCTTCCGTCTCGACCCCGACCGCGTGCCCGACGACGCCGACCTGGTGGTGATCGGCAACCCGACCAACCCCACCGGTGCCCTGCACCCGGCGAGTGCCGTGCAGGCCCTGGTGCGCCCGGGTCGCGTGGTCGTGGTCGACGAGGCGTTCATGGACTGCGTGCCCGGGGAGACCGAGACGATGACGGGCGCGCCAGGCACCGGCCTGGTCGTCGTGCGCAGCCTGACGAAGCACTGGGGCATCCCGGGTGTGCGGGCCGGCTACCTGCTCGCGAGCGTCGACGCCGTCGCGCAGCTGCGCAGCCGGCAGAGCCCCTGGTCGGTGGCGACCACCGCGGCGGCGGCGATGGTGGCCTGCGCGAGCGCCGAGGCGGTCGCCGAAGGGGAGCGGCGCGCCCGCGAGATCGCCGGCTGGCGCGTGCACCTGGAGTCCGCCCTGACCGATCTCGGCGTGGCGCACGCACCGTCGCAGGCGTCGTTCGTGCTCGCCCGGGTCGGGGCCGGCACCCACGCCCGGCTGCGCATGGCCGGGGTCGCCGTACGCCGTGCGGACACGTTCCCGGGCCTCGACGACACCTGGGTGCGGATCGCCGTGCGTCCCCCGCAGACCACGCGGCGACTGCTGCACCTGCTGCCCGCCGCCATGCCCTAGGCTGCGGTCTGCGGGCACGAGGAAGCCGGTGAGAATCCGGCACAGTCGCGCTACTGTGACCGCCCTCCAGGGGGCGGAAGTCAGACCCGAAGGTCCGCACATCCATCCACACGTCAGGGACGCACCATCCCTCAGGAGGAACCATGTCGCAGACCTCTGCTGCCCCCGTCACCGTCGATCTCCCGACGGTCCCTCTCGCCGAGCTCGCCCCGTGGGCGCTGTTCTTCGGCCTGCTCGGCACCCTCGTGCTGTTCTTCGTGAGCGCCGACCAGGGCGCCGTGTCGCTGCCCGCCGGCACCGCGATCCACGAGTGGGTCCACGACGGCCGGCACCTGCTCGGCTACCCCTGCCACTGACCTGACGCGGCCGCCCGGCCGCCCCTGCACGACACCCATCCCGGGTCAGACCCGCGCGCCCCGAGGGCGCGCGGCGCGTCGACCCGTCTCCGAACGGACCTCCCATGCACCCTCGCGCCTTCCTCGTCCGCGGCCTGCTCGTCGGCCTCCTCGCGGGCATCGCCACCTTCGTCGTCGCCCACCAGGTCGGTGAGCCGCACGTCGAGAGAGCCATCGCCCTCGAGGAGGCCGGCGCCGCCGTGCCCGCCGACGGCGATCACGCTCACCACGAGGAGGCCGGCGCCGGTCACTCGCACGGCGCGGACGAGGAGGACGGCGGCACCGTGGTGCCCCGGGCCACCCAGCGCACCTGGGGCCTGCTGACCGGCGCGGTCGCGGTCGGCGTCGCGCTCGGCGCCATCGTCGCCCTGGTCTCCGCCGCGGCCGTCGGGCGCCTCGGCTCGCTCTCGGCAGGCGCCAGCACCGCAGTCGTGTCCCTGGTCGGCTTCGTGTCCACCGCGCTGGTGCCGTTCCTCAAGTACCCCGCCACCCCGCCCGCCGTCGGCAGCGGCGACACCATCGGCGCCCGCACCGAGCAGTACTTCGCGTTCGTCGCCGTCTCGGTCGTCGCCGCCGCGCTCGCGACCGTGCTGGCCCGGCGGCTGCTCCCCCGCCTCGGCGCCTACGGGGCCGTGATCAGCGGGACGGCGGCGTACGTCGCGGTGGTCGTCGTCGTGGGTCTCGCGATGCCGACGGTCAACGAGGTGGGCGCCTTCCCGGCCGACACGCTCTGGTACTTCCGCCGAGCCTCGCTGCTCACGCTCGCCACCCTGTGGGCCGGCATCGGCATCGGCCTGACAGGGCTCCTCGGGCAGCTCGGTCAGCGCGAGCGGGCAGCGGTCGAGCGGCGCGAGCTGGCGGCCAGTCTGTGAGGGCTCCGAGCAGCGACGCCCGCGCGGCGGCGACGTCGCGGCTGGCGGCTCTGGCGACCCCGCCCGGTGCCCTCGGCCGGCTGGGCGATCTGGCGATCTGGCTCAGCGCCACCCAGGGCCACGTGCCGCCGAGGCCGCTGGACCGGGTGCGGTTGGTGATCTTCGCCGGTGACCACGGCGTCGCCCGGCACGGAGTGTCGGCGTACCCGCCGGAGATCACGGCGGCCATGGTGCGCACCTTCGTCGCGGGCCGCGCCGGTGTCTCGGCGCTGGCCGCGGCGCACGAGGTGTCGGTGCGCGTGCTCGACCTGGGCGTCGACGACGACCTCGACGGCGTGCCCGCCGAGGTGCAGGCGCACAAGATCCGCCGTGGCAGCGGCGCGATCCACCTGGAGGACGCTCTCACGCACGACGAGGCGCGCCGCGCGATCGCCGCCGGCCGACGAGTCGCCCAGGAGGAGATCGCCGCCGGCGCCGACCTGCTGCTCAGCGGCGACATGGGCATCGGCAACACCACCCCGTCGGCCGCTCTGGTCGCCGCCGCCCTCGGCCTGCCGGCCAGCGAGGTGGTCGGCCGGGGCACCGGTGTCGACGACGCGGGTCTCGCGCTGAAGCTCGCCGTGGTCGACGCCGCGCTGCGCCGCGCCGGCGACCGGACCGACGACGCCCTCGAGACGCTCGTGGCGCTTGGCAGCGCCGACCTCGCCGCGGCGACGGGCTTCCTGCTCGGGGCCGCGGAGGCCGGGGTGCCGGTGCTGCTCGACGGGTTGATCTCCGTGGCGTGCGCACTGACGGCAGAGCGGATGGCGCCGGGCGCGGCGGCATGGTTCGCCG
>WLIH01000366.1 GCA_009702305.1 Actinomycetota bacterium
CACAACGTCATGCACGGCCAGTGGGACTGGATGAACGATCCCGAGATCCACTCCTCGACCTGGGAGTGGGACACCGCCCAGCCGGCCGAGCAGTGGAAGCACAGCCACAACTACATCCACCACCAGTTCACCAACGTGCTCGGCTACGACAACGACATCGGCTACGGCATCCTGCGGATGGCGCGCGAGCAGAAGTGGCACCCGGTCAACGTCGGACAGCCCGTCTACAACGCGTTGCTCGCCGGGCTCTTCCAGTGGGGGGTCGCGCTCCACGACCTCGATCTCGAGGCGATCCGCCACGGGAAGAAGGACCCGAAGGAGATGAAGCGCCAGCTCAAGCAGATCCTGAAGAAGGGCCGCAACCAGGCGCTCAAGGACTACGTGGTCTACCCCGCACTCAGCGGCAAGAACTGGAAGACCACCATGACGGCCAACATGACGGCCAACCTGATGCGCAACGTGTGGGCCTACCTGATCATCTTCTGCGGCCACTTCCCCGACGGTGCGCTGCACTTCACCGAGGAGGAGCTGGAGGACGAGACCCGCGCCGAGTGGTACCTGCGCCAGATCCTCGGCACCGCCAACTTCGAGGGCGGCCCGCTGCTGCACGTGATGAGCGGCAACCTCGGCTACCAGATCGAGCACCACCTGTTCCCCGACCTGCCGAGCAACCGGTACGCCGACATCTCGCTCAAGGTGCGCGCACTCTGCGAGAAGTACTCCATCCCCTACACCACCGGTCCGCTGCACCAGCAGTACGGCCAGGTGCTGCGGGTGGTCCACAAGCTCGCCCTGCCCAACAAGATGACGACCGACGACAAGCCGGAGACGGGACCCGGCGTCAGCATCGACCGGGGCCGCAAGAGCGACTCCGAGCGTCCGGTCCGGCGGACCGAGGCGGGTGCCTGGTCGCGGAACGCGTCGTGACCACGGTCTCCGCGCGACAGCCGTTCGCCTGGGACCCCGCTGCCGATCTGCTCTCGGGCCCGGTCGGCAAGCGGGTCACCCAGTGCGCACTGAGCCGGGTGTGCGGGGGCTGCGGCGAGCCGCTCGGTCGCCCGATCGCCTTCGTCGGCACACCGCTGGAGCGCGATCGCAACGCCTTCCACTTCCCACCGATGCACGCCGGCTGCGCGGCCGACCTGCTCGCTCGCCTCGACGCTCTGGAGCCGGGCTCGTGGCTCAGCGTGCAGACGGCCGGCTTCGAGTTCGTCCGCGCCAACCGCGAGGACCTCGACCGGCGCCCGACGTTCGAGCCCAACTCCCTGCTCTGACGCGGCGCCGAGCCGGGACGCCATGACGCCCCGGCTCGGCGCGCGTAGGGTCGCGCCATGGCGAAGGCGGCGGCGGTCGAGGTCCAGGCGGGGGAGCGGACGGTCCGGGTCTCGAGCCCCGACCGGATGATCTACGAGGCGACCGAGCGGACGCCCGAGGTCACCAAGCTGATGGTGGCGCAGTACTTCGCCTCCGTCGACGACGGGCTGATGCGCGCCCTGCGGGACCGACCGACCGCCCTGGAGCGCTGGACCTCCGGGGTGCGCGAGGGGATGAAGCTCGCGACCGGGCCACAGGACAAGGACGCCGACGCGTTCTACCAGAAGCGGGTGCCGAAGGGCGCGCCCGATTACCTGGAGTCGGTACAGATCACCTTCCCCTCGGGTCGCACGGCCGATGAGATCTGCCCGACCGAGATCGCGGTGCCGGTGTGGTGTGCGCACATGGGCACGCTGACCTTCCACCCGTGGCCGGTCCGGCGCAGCGACGTCGACCGGCCGGACGAGCTGCGCATCGATCTCGACCCCCAGCCCGGCACGACGTTCGCCGACGCGGTGCGGGTGGCCGGTGTCGCCGACGAGCTGCTGCGCGAGCTCGGGCTGGTCGGCTACCCGAAGACCTCGGGCAACCGTGGCGTGCACGTCTACGTGCGGATCCGGCCCGACTGGGAGTTCGCGGACGTGCGGCACGCAGCGATCGGCTTCGGGCGCGAGCTGGAGAAGCGCGACTCCGGGGTGACCACGGCGTGGTGGAAGGAGGAGCGCGGGGAGCGGATCTTCGTGGACTTCAACCAGAACTGCCGCGACCGCACGATCGCGTCGGCGTACTCCCTGCGCCCGATCGCCGGTGCCCCGGTCTCGACGCCGATGACCTGGGCCGAGCTGGCCGAGGTGCGCGACCCACGCGAGCACAACCTGTTCACCGTGCCCGAGCGGGTCGCGGACGGCGACCCGTGGGCCGGGATCGACGACGAGGCCTACTCCATCCAGCCGCTGCTCGACATCTACGAGGCGTCGGGGCTGGGGGAGATGAACTTCCCGCCAGACCACCCGAAGATGCCGGGGGAGCCGCCGCGGGTGCAGCCCAGCAAGAAGGTCGCCGAGCACTGGGACGCCGACGGCAACCGCGTGGAGTGAGCCCGGTCGCTGGTCGGCCCGGGGTCGAGTGGAGGGGCCCGCCCGGCGCATCTCTGATGGACGCAGCCGGGCGGGTCTCTCACATCTGCGGTCCAGGCCACCCCCCAGCGGCCACGGACCTGTGCTCGAGATGTGGCACCGCATTCCCCCCAGAGCGCGGTGCCGATCGAGCGAGTGTCGGTCGTTTCCCCCCAGAACCTTCCGACACCCAGAACACTAGGAGAGCGACATCCCCACTACGACCACGCGCGATCCACAGTTCTTCCAGTCTTCGGTAACAGAGCGCGACCCGCGTAACCTCCTCCCGTGACCGACCCGACCGTCCCCGTGCCCGCCCGTCACCGGCTCGTGGTCGTGACCGGCTCGGGTCGCAGCGGCACCAGCAGCGTCGCCGGCACGCTCAAGCGGCTCGGCGTGCACATCCCGCAGCCCGAGGTCGAGGCCGACGAGCGCAACCCCCTGGGCTACTACGAGCCCCAGTGGGTCGCCCAGTTCCACAAGGCCTTCCTGAACGCCGTCCCGGTGCGCACCATCGACGCGCGCCCCGACGCCGGCGAGATCGCGATGGCGGCGGTGACGCCCGAGATCGAGTCCGAGCTGCGCGCCTGGCTCGGCGAGGAGCTCGCCCGGCACGAGCCCGGCACTCCGATCGCCGTCAAGGAGACCCGGGCCTACTGGGTCTTCCCGCTCTGGCTGCGGATCGCGGCCGAGCTGGACGCCGACGTGAGCAGCCTGACGATGCTGCGCCACCCCGCTCAGGTCGTGCGCTCGCGCGACACGGCGTACCTCACCGAGTCGAGCGAGTCGTTCCGTCGTCGCCGCGAGACCACCAACGTCGCCGCCTGGGTCAACTCGATCTTCGCGACCGAGCGCGCGACCCGCGAGCGCCCGCGTGCCTTCGTGCCGTACGTCGACCTGGTGGGCGACTGGCGCTCGGCGATCACCCGCGCCTGCGACCAGCTCGACCTGGCGACCGGCGACCTCACCGCGCCGCACCCGGTCGACGAGTTCGTCACCACCTCGCTCAACCGCAGCTCGCCCGACTGGGACGGGCTGGTGGTCTCCGATGCCCTGGTCGACCTGGCCGAGCGCACCTGGGCGACCGCCCAGCGGCTGGTCACGGCCCCCCACGACGCGCAGGCCATCGCCGACCTCGACCGGCTGCATGAGGAGTACGTCGCGATGTACGAGTCGGCCTCGGCGATCGCCCTCGACGCCACGGCCGCGCAGGTGGCGTCGCTGCGCAAGCGGCTGGCCGCGAAGAGCCGTCGCATCGACAAGCTGCGCGCCGAGCTCGAGACGCTGCGGGCCGGAGCGGCCCGATGAGCCGCACCCTGCTGGTCGTCACCGGCTCGGGTCGCAGCGGCACGAGCTCGGTGGCCGGCTCCCTCAAACGGCTCGGCCTGCACATCCCCCCGCCCG
>WLIH01000367.1 GCA_009702305.1 Actinomycetota bacterium
CAGGCCGGTCTGCTCGGCCCAGACCTTCGACCACTCGTCGGGGTGCTCGCTGGCCCACAGCTGGGCGCGGGTGATCCGGTTGAGGTAGTCGGCCAGGGCCGCCTCGGTGGCGGGGTCGTCGAGGGCCGCGTCGGAGGCGATCTGGAAGCTGAGCCCGTTCATCAGGTCGGTGCCGTCGGCCAGCACCCGCGCGTCCTCGTCGATCTCGGCCTGCGAGGTGTAGGGCTCCCAGACGGCCCAGGCATCGAGGTGCCCGGAGGCGAAGGCCGCCAGGGCGTCGGCGGGCTGGAGGTTCTGGATCTCGATGTCGTCGTAGGAGACGCCGGCCGAGTCGAGCTGGGCGAGCAGGTTGTAGTTGGCCGAGCTGCCCTCGGCGAAGCCGACCTTCTTGCCCGCAAGGTCCGCCACGCTCTGCAGCGGCGAGTCCTTCGGCACCAGGATGGCGTCGCCGACGCCCGTGAACGTCGTCGCGGAGACGATGCGGAAGGTCGCGTCGGCGGCCGCGGCGAAGATCGGCGGCGTGTTGCCGACCATGCCGGTGTGGATCGCCCCGGCGTTGGCGGCCTCCAACATCGGCGGGCCGGAGGTGAACTCCTGCCACTGGATGTCGTACTCGGTGTCGTCGAGGCCGGCTGCCTTGAGCAGTGCCTCGTTGGAGGTGCTGCGCTGGTCGCCGACGATGAGGGTGACCTTCGAGAGGTCGACGGAGCCGTCGTCGTTGACGGCCTCCTCGTTGCCGGTCGAGGTGCCGCACCCGCTCAGGGCGAGGGTGGCGGCGAGGGCGGTCGCGACGAGGGCGGCGCGGATGCGGTGGCGGGGAATCATGCTGCTCCTTGGTTCTTGAGGTCCTGGGTGAGGGGATCGCGGCGCGGGTTGGGCGCGAGCGCCTTCACCCCGAGGGTGTGCAGCACCTCGGTGCGCACCTGGGCGATCTCCGGGCGCGAGGGCGCCCGGTCGGTGCGGGGGAGGTCGACACGCCAGGTCCGGGCGATCCGACCCTCGTCGAGCACGACGATCCGGTCGGCGAGGGCGAGTGCCTCGTCGACGTCGTGGGTGACGATGAGGATCGCCATCGAGTGGCGACGCCACAGCTCGATGACGAGTTGGTGCACCTCGATCCGAGTCAGCGCGTCGAGCGCGCTGAACGGCTCGTCGAGGAGCAGCAGGGACGGGTTGCTGACCAGGGCGCGCGCCAGCGAGACCCGCTGAGCCTGGCCGCCGCTGAGCTGCAACGGCCACGCGTCGAGCTTGTCGCCGAGGCCGACCTCGACCAGCGTCTGCTCCGCCAGGCCCGCGCGGCGTCCGCGCGGCTCGGTGTTGAGCAGGGCCAGCTCGACGTTCTGCCGCACCGAGCGCCACGGCAGCAGGCGCGGCTCCTGGAAGGCGACGGCCGAGCGGCCGAGCAGCTCGACCTCCCCGGCGGGGGCTGGGTCGAGCTCGGCGAGGCTGCGCAGCACGGTCGACTTGCCGCAGCCGCTGCGACCGAGGAGGGCCACGAACTCGCCCGGACCGATATCGAGGTCGAGGTCGCGCAGCACGTGGGTGTCGCCGAAGGAGCGGCTGTGGCCGCGCACGCGGGCGACGTAGGCCGCGTCGGGCACGGGCGGGGCGAGCGGCTGCTGGTGGGACGGGTCCGCCGCGGCGGAGCGCTTCATGAACGCCATGCGAGGGCCTTCCTTTCGAGGAGTCGTACGACGAGGTCGGTCATCAGGCCGAGCAGGCTGTAGACGACGAGACCGACGACGATGACGTCGGTCTGCAGGAAGTCGCGGGCGCGGTTGATCATGTAGCCGAGGCCCGAGCGGGCACTGAGCGTCTCCGCGACGATCAGGGTCAGCCAGGCGATGCCCAGGCTCTGGCGCAGCCCGATGAGCGCCTGCGGGAGCGCGCCGGGCAGCACGACGTGGCGGATCTTCTGGGCCCGGGTCAGGCCCATGGCGCCGGCGGCCTCGAGCACCTTGCGGTCGATGCTGCGGATCCCGCCGAGGGTGTTGAGGTAGAGCGGGAAGGTCACGCCCAGGGCGATCAGCGCGACCTTGGGGGTCTCGCCCAGACCCATCCAGATGATGAAGAGCGGCACCAGGCCGAGGTGGGGCAGGGTGCGCAGCATCTGCATCGGCGGGTCGATGGCGTCGTCGGCGATCCGGCTCAGGCCGGCCCAGGTGGCGAGCGTGATGCCGATGCTGGCGCCGATGGCGAAGCCGAGGAGCACGCGCTGCACCGAGACGAGGGTCTCGGAGCCGAGGGTGCCGTCGCGGACCAGCTCGATCGCTGTCTGCGCGATGGTGATGGGGGACTGGAGCTTCTTCTCGGGCAGCACGCCGGTGCTGCTCGCGAGCTGCCAGAGCGCGACGATGGCGATCGGGGACACCCAGCGGCGCAGCAGGGAGAGTCGTGACGTGGTGCGCCGAGATCGCGGTGCCTTCGCGGTCGTCGCGACGTCGGTCGCGGGGAGGGTGAAGGTCATAACACATATGTCTATCGAGATAATAGGAATTGATCAAATCGACTCTCCGGGTCCCGGTCGCGACAATGGCGACCATGGGTGAGCGTGCAGAGGCCGGCGACGGCGCGCGTCGGCTGCTGGGACCCGGCTTCCCCGGCGACATCGGCGAGGCCTCGGCCGAGCTGAGTGCGGCGCTCGCGGCCTACGGTCAGGACCCGTCGGCGTACGTCGACGCCCTCGGCGCGCTCTGCGGGGCCCGGCTCCTGGTGCCGGTCGTCGCGGTGCTCGGCGAAGTCGAGCTCGACGAGCACGGCCTGGCGCACGACAAGTCCAGCGACATGGCCGCCGTCCTGCTCACCGGTGCCGACGGGCGCCGCGCGCTGCTCTCCTTCAGCGGTACGGCCTCGATGCGGGCGTGGGACCCGGGGGCCCGGCCGGTGCCGGTGACCGCCCGCCACGCGGCCCTGTCGGCGGTGCAGGAGCAGGCGGCCGCGTTGCTCGTCGACCTGGCCGGCCCCGTCACCTTGGCGGTCGAGGGCGCCGACCTCGAGGCCCTGGCCGCCGGGTGGACGCTCGCGCGGGTCGGCGACGGCGCTGGGTGGGTGCGCCCGCTCGACTGAGCTGGTGCGCCACGATTGGCCGGGTGGGGGAATGCTCGGCTAGAGTGCGGTGTTGACCGATCAGTTCGCCGTGCTCTCGAGCGCGACGGGCCGATCATCCAAGCGGGGACCAGCTTCACACGTCTCCCA
Source organism: Actinomycetota bacterium (assembly GCA_009702305.1). GTDB lineage: Bacteria > Actinomycetota > Actinomycetes > Propionibacteriales > Nocardioidaceae > Nocardioides. The sequence goes on from WLIH01000367.1 coordinate 3,196, forward strand.
CCCGCATCGGCCGCCGCGCGGATCCCCGGATCCGCACCAGGTCGTCGGGTCCGGTCCCGAGAGCCCCGGCTCGAGGTGCGTCAGGTGCATCGACGTCCTCCATCGCCACGGGTGATCGGTGGTGCTTTCCCTGATCCGTGATCCCTGCGGACCGCCAGGGGAGGGTGTCGCGACTGGCTTCCGCTTGAGACAGCGGGAGCCCTTGTTTCATTTCGGGCCTCCGAGAAGCATTCCAACCAGGAGGACCCATCAGCACCGAGCTTCGAATCAACGACCGGATCCGGGTTTCCGAGGTCCGCCTCGTTGGCCCCAACGGCGAGACCGTCGGCATCGTTCCTACCGCCGACGCACTGCGCCTTGCCCAGGAGGCGGACCTCGATCTCGTCGAGATCGCGCCGCAGGGCAAGCCGCCCGTCTGCAAGCTCATGGACTACGGCAAGTTCAAGTACGAGAACGCCCAGAAGGCTCGTGAGGCGCGCCGCAACCAGACGAACGTGATCATCAAGGAGATGAAGCTTCGTCCGAAGATCGACGCGCACGACTACGAGACCAAGAAGGGCCACGTCGTGCGCTTCCTGCGTGCCGGCGACAAGGTCAAGATCACCATCATGTTCCGCGGTCGCGAGCAGCACC
>WLIH01000368.1 GCA_009702305.1 Actinomycetota bacterium
AGGTCACCCTCGGCTCGGGCTCGCTCGCCGTCATCGGGGGCACGGTCGGCGTCATCACCGCCATGTGCTTCTTCACCGGCACCGAGGTCGGGCTCCAGGGCTACGCGGCGCTCAACCAGATCGGCACGGCCGCGCTGTCCGGCTTCGTCTCGGCGTACTTCAACACCCGTGAGATCGCACCGCTCGTCGCGGGCATCGCCCTCGCGGCCACGGTCGGCTGCGGCTTCACCGCCCAGCTCGGCGCGATGCGCATCTCCGAGGAGGTCGACGCCCTCGAGGTGATGGCGATCCCCTCGCTGCCCTTCCTGGTGACCACCCGGATCATCGCCGGACTGATCGCGATCGTGCCGCTCTACATCGTCGGCCTGCTGTCGTCGTACTTCGCCACGAGGCTGACGATCACGCAGTTCTACGGGCAGAGTGCGGGCACCTACGACCACTACTTCAACCTGTTCCTGCCACCAGGCGACGTGCTCTGGTCGTTCGGCAAGGTGCTCGTCTTCTCGGTGACGGTCATCCTGATCCACTGCTACCACGGCTACAACGCCTCCGGCGGGCCTGCCGGAGTGGGCGTGGCCGTGGGCCGCGCGGTGCGGACCAGCATCGTCGCCATCAACGTCATCGACCTGTTCCTGTCGATGGCCATCTGGGGCACCACGACCACCGTGCGATTGGCAGGGTGAGCGTCATGCGCGCCAGCGGCATCCGCGTCCTCGGCATCGTCTTCCTGGCGATGCTCGTCGGGCTCGTCTACCTCACCTACGCGATCTTCGCCAAGAAGTTCGTCGACTACGACCGGGTCACCCTCGAGACCACCAACATCGGGCTCCAGCTCCCGATGCGCGCCGACGTCAAGATCCGCGGCGTCCAGGTCGGCGAGGTGCTCGGCTACGAGGCCGACGCCGACGGAGCCAAGGTCACCCTGGGTCTCTACCCCGACATGGTCGACACGATCCCGGCCGACGTGAGCGGCTCGATCGTGCCGAAGACGCTCTTCGGCGAGAAGTACGTCTCCCTCGTCATCCCGGACGGCTCCACCGACGACACCGCGATCCGGGCCGGCGACGTCATCGAGCGCACCGACGTCTCGATCGAGGTCGAGAAGGTGCTCTCCGACCTCTATCCGCTGCTGCGCACGGTCAAGCCGGCCGAGCTGAACATGACGCTCAACGCGCTCTCGACCGCGCTCGAGGGCCGTGGCGACAAGCTCGGCGACAACCTCGAGACGCTCGACAGCTACCTCAAGCGCCTCAACCCGCAGATCCCGGCGCTGATCGAGGACCTGCGGCTCACCGCGCAGGTCTCCGACGTCTACGCCGACGTGTTGCCGCAGATCGGGCAGATCCTGCAGGACACCGTGACCACGACGACGACGCTCGAGGACCGCGAGGACAAGCTCAACGCGCTCTTCACCGACGTGGCGGCGTTCTCCGACACGGCCGAGGGCTTCCTCGACGCCAACGGCGACAACCTGATCCGGCTGGCCGACATCGGCGAGGCGCAGTTCACGACCTTCGCCAAGTACGCCCCCGAGTTCGGCTGCCTGCTGCGCGGTGTCGTCAACGCCGGCAAGCTCCAGGCCGAGGCGTTCCGCGGCTTCACCCTCCACATCGTGCTCGAGACGCTGCCCAACCAGCCTCGTGCCTACAACGCCGACGACCGGCCGCACTACGGAGAGGACCGAGGCCCCAGCTGCCTCAACCTTCCGAACCCGCCGTGGAGCCAGGACAACCCCGTCGTCGCCCAGCCCAACTTCAACGACGGCGTCGACACCAGCACGGGCAAGGGAACCAGCCGAGTGGCACCGACCTACTTCTTCCGCGACGGCACCGGTTACGCCGGCAGCGACGCCGAGACCGACCTGCTCAAGTCGCTGCTCGCCCCCGGGATGGGCCTGGCGAGCGCCGACGTGCCCGACCTCGGCGTGCTCCTGGTCGGTCCGATGGCGCGAGGGGCCACGGTGAGCCTGCGATGAAGAAGCGCACCGTCAAGCTGCTCGACAAGCGCACGACCGGCGACCTCGTCAAGCTCGTCGTCTTCATGCTCGTCACCACGCTGGCGACCGGCCTCCTGGTGATCCTGATCGGCAACTTCAGCTTCAAGCCGAGCACCACCTACCAGGCCGAGTTCGTCGACGCGACCGGCGTCGTCAAGGGCGACGACGTCCGCGTAGCGGGGGTGAAGGTCGGCAGCGTCAAGAGCATCGAGATCGTCGACCGCACCCACGCCCTGGTCACCTTCGACGTCGAGGACCAGGTGCCGCTCACCGGTGCCACCCACGCCGCGATCCGCTACCGCAACCTCGTCGGCCAGCGCTACATCTCGCTGACCGAGGAGACCGGCGACCCGGAGCCGCTGGAGCCGGGCGACAAGATCGACATCTCGAACACCAAGCCGGCCCTCGACCTGACGGTGCTGTTCAACGGCTTCAAGCCGCTCTTCCAGGCGCTCTCGCCGGCCGACATCAACAAGCTCTCCTACGAGATCGTCCAGGTCTTCCAGGGCGAGGGCGGCACGCTGCAGAGCCTGCTGGCCAACACCGCCTCGGTGACCAACACGCTGGCCGACCGCGACGAGGTGATCAGCTCGCTGATCACGAACCTCGACGACGTGCTCGACCACCTCGGCGACCGCGACGACCAGCTCGACAGCCTGATCATCAACTTCAAGCAGCTGGTCTCCGGCCTCAAGGCCGACCGCAAACCGATCCTCGACTCCCTCGACCAGATCTCGGCGCTCTCGGTGCAGACCGCCGACCTGGTGCAGGGGATCCGCAACCCGTTCATCGAGGACATCAAGCAGCTGCGCACCTTCACCGCCAACATCAACCGCAACAAGGGCGAGCTCGACCGCGCGCTGCAGGTGCTGCCTATCAAGCTGAACAAGGTGGGCCGCACGGCGACGTACGCCTCCTTCTTCAACTTCTACCTGTGCCACTTCCAGGGCCGGGTCCGGCTGCCCGGAGGCGCATCGCTGCCCGTCGACTACAACACCGGCGGAGCGAGGTGTGATCTCGGATGAACCACCCCACGAAGTTCTCCGCTCCCTCCGCTGCGCTCCCTCCGCGAACAACTTCGAGGGGACCCCGATGAAGCCCTTCCGTGAGCGCAATCCAGTGACCATCGGCGCCATCAGCATCGCGGCGATCGTGCTGCTGCTGGTGGGCGCCTTCCGTGCCCAGGACCTGCCCCTGATCGGCGGTGGCGAGACCTACTACGCCGCCTTCACCGAGGCCGGCGGGCTCAAGGTCGACGACGAGGTCCGCATCGCAGGCGTCCGCGTCGGCAAGGTCGACAGCATCGAGCTGCAGGGCGACCACGTGCGCGTCGGCCTGCGCATCGACACCGACTCGGAGTTCGGACCCGACACGCGTGCCGCGATCAAGGTGAAGACCCTGCTCGGTGCGATGTTCGTGGCGCTCGAGCCGGCCGGCCCCGGCCAGCTCGACACCGACGACGAGATCCCGGTCGAGCGGACCAGCTCGCCGTACGACGTGGTGGAGGCGTTCTCGGGTCTGGCCGAGACCTCCGCCGAGATCGACACCGACCAGCTGGCAGCCTCGCTGACCACCCTGGCCGACCTGACCCGCAACAGCGACCAGGAGTTCAAGTCGGCCCTCGACGGCGTCTCGGCGCTGTCGGCCAACATCGCCGACAAGAACGACCAGATCAACTCGCTGCTGACCAACCTCACCCGGGTCACGAGCGTGCTCGACGACCGCGACGAGGACATCATCGGGCTGATGAAGGACGCCGACGTCCTCTTCCGCTCGCTGCTGGCGCGCCGCGAGTCGGTGCACCGCCTGCTGGTCTC
>WLIH01000369.1 GCA_009702305.1 Actinomycetota bacterium
CGAACGTCGTCAGCACGACCCGCAGGGGCTGCGTCTCCTCGGCCGGCGTGCTGCCCTGGGAGACGTTGGCGGCGGAGACCAGAGCGGTGATCTGGCCCCGGCCGTCGGCGGTCACCGCGACGATGGGGTCCTCGAGCTTCACGTGGTAGAACTCCGACCCGGCGAAGGCGAACGCACCCCGCACCGAGCCCTGGTAGGCCACGCTCGCGACCCCGGTCGCCGGGTCGAAGGTGCCGACCCCGCCCGGGAAGGTGATCACGCCGGCCGAGTCCTCCGTGGCCCCGTCGCCGAGGACGTGGTTGGAGAGATGGTCGTCGTACTGCTGGGAGATCTCCCATCGCAGGACCGGCGCGGCGGCCGCCGCCCGGGCGGCGGGCGCGAGGCTCGCTCCGGTGGCGACCAGGCCGGCTGCCAGCAGGGCGATGGTCGTGACGCTCGAGGCGAGACGGCGGGTCCAGGGGTGCGGGAGGTTCACGGGGCGACCTTTCGGGGCGGGACGAGCAGCAGCACGGCGGCCGCCAGGAGGAGAGCCGAGCCGGTCCACCACGGCCAGGAGGCCGGGACGGCTGCGGTCGGTGCGGGGACAGCTGGGGCCGCCAACAGCCGGACCTCGGTGGCCGGGCCGGCGAGGGCGACGGTGTCCGGCACCGTCGGCGCAGCAGGGGCGGGGGCAGGCGGCGACGCCGGGGCGGGAGCTGCGACGAGCTGCGGGACCGCGCGGACGGGCGGCGGCATGAGGAGCGTGGGGGTGGCGACCGGACTCGGCGACGGCTGCGCGGTCGGCGACGGCGTCGGCAGGTCGACCGCGGCGTCGTAGGAGACGGAGAGCGGGAGCGGGACCTTGAAGGCGTCGGTGGACGCGCCGCTGGAGTACCAGAACGCCGCCGTGCCGAGGAGGTCCATATAGCGCACGAACGACGCCGGGAAGGACCCCGCCGAAGGCCCCGTGGACTGCGGAACACCGCTCACCTCGACGCCGGCGTACGCCGGTTCGGCGACCAGGCCGCGGGCGTCGCCCAGGTCGATCGCGGGCAGGTCGGCCACGGTCACCCGGCGCGCGGGCACTGGTGCCCAGCTGGTCGGATCCGCCTGGGAGGATGCGAAGCCGCCCAGGCGCGCTGTCAGTCGACCGACCCCGGCGCTCACCTCCAGCACCGGGTCGCTGAGGTAGAAGAACGACATCCCGGAGTAGTAGAGGACCGTGACGTCGCCGTCCCACTCGATCCGTGCGGTGCCGCTCTCCTGGTCGACCGTGCCCACCCCGCCGTCGATGACGATGGTGTGGTTGCTGAAGGTGCCGTCGGTCGGCGCACCCAGCTCGACGCCGGCGCTGTCGGTGGACAGTCCGGCCCAGGTGGCCGGCTGCCAGCTGGTGCCGTCGAACTTCTCGATCGACACGTGCCCCGCGCTGCGCCGCCAGACCTCGCGCGAGATGGTGACGCCGCCCATGCCCGGATCGGGGATCCGGCCGGCCGAGAAGAAGTTGAAGGTGCGCGGGGCGAAGGCGCGGTTGTTGGACTCGTCGTTGATCCCCCAGCGGAGCACCGCGTCCTCGACCCGGAAGGAGTCCGGCTCCGCGGTCGGACTGGCGGTCGGACTGGCGGTCGGACTGGCGGTCGCGCTGCTCGTCACGGTAGGGGTGGCCGTCGCACTGGCCGTCGTACTGGCCGTCGCACTGGCCGTGGGACTGGCCGTCGCACTGGCCGTGGGCTCGGCGACCAGGCCCGGATCCGCGCCGGCGGGAGCGACCAGGACGAGCCCGCCGGCTGCCAGCAGGCAGGCGGCCAGCACGGCCAGCAGGCCGACCGCGATCGCACGCCCGGGCTCAGGACGTCGCATCGCTGCTCCTGCGGCGCAGGACGACCAGCCGCACGACCGCACCGATCAGCGCGGCCGCGGCGACGGCGACGAAGGCGAGGGCGATCGGCTCGGGGCCGTCGTCGGTGACCGCAGCCGCGGTCACCTCGGCGGTCGGTGCGTCGGCCCGCACGGCGAAGCGCACGCTCGGCGCGTCCGCGACACCGAAGAGCCGCAGCTCGTGGGTGCCGGCGGTGGTGTCGACCGGCACGGTGAGCACCCCGGCGACCTGGCCGTCGGCGCCGACCACGAACGGGCCCGCGCCGGCCGCGCCCTCGTCGAGCACCGCCGAGACCTGGCTGCCCGCCGGCAACCCGGTCGCGGCGAAGGCCAGCACGTGGCCGGCCGCGGCCGCGCTGCGATCGACCTCCAGGCTCGGCCCCCCGGGCGTGACACTCGGATCGGACGCCGATCCCGACGCCGAGCCGCTGGACAGGCTCGGCTCCTCCACGCCTGGGCTCGCCGCGGGCTCCACGCTCGGCGCGGGCGCGCGGTCGTACAGCGAGCGGACGTCGACCGGGGTGAAGGTCTCGTTGTTGGCGTTGACCACGCCGTGGGCGCCGACGGTGATGACGCCGCACGTCACTCGTCGACAGTCGATGCTGCGCGACCCACCCGCGCGGTCGAAGGCCTCGAAGACCGCTCCCGGGACGACGAGCCGAGCCGACCACGAGCCGTTCGCCGTCATCACGCCGCCGTTGGCCGACGCGGCGGTGTCGGAGCCGGGGAAGGCGACGAAGCGCTGGAATCCCTGGTTGTCGGCCGCCTCGCTGTCGGGCACGTAGAAGTAGTCGCGACCGGTCGCGCCGCCCTGGCTCGGGCGCCACCGGCCGCTCACGGTGCCGAAGAAGACGTAGACGCCGCCGTGCCCGCCGCGCACCGACTGGAAGCCGCTGCCGCGCACCGTGAGCGTCGTGGCGTACGTCGGGTCGACGGCCGCGGCGCCGTCGGCGTTGCCGACCGACACCCGGGAGTCGGCGTGGGCCGGCGCGGGGGCCAGCAGCACGGCCAGGACACCGGCCGCCGCCGCGCGCCGGATCAGCGTCCGACCGGGCACGACGCCCCCTCCCGCACCGGGACGACCACCAGCGACCCCGCATGCTCGACCACGGCGACGGGGTGCTCGTAGACGTCGGAGAGCAAGGTTGAGGTCAGCACCTCGACCGGCGGCCCGTCGGCGCGGACCCGGCCGCCGGCGAGCACGCAGACCCGATCGGCGTACGCCGCCGCCAGCGTGAGTTCGTGCAGGATCACGACGACGGCACAGCCACCAGCCGCGAGTCGGCGAGCGGCCGTCAGCAGCACCTCCTGGTGGCGGATGTCCAGGGCCGCAGTCGGCTCGTCGAGCAGCACGATGGGGGCCTCCTGCGCCAGCACCCGGGCGAAGGTCGTGCGCGCCTGCTCGCCACCCGACAGCGTCGGGAAGAGGCGATCCGCGAGGTGGACGACGTCGGCCGACTCCATCGCGGTGCCCACCACCGTGCGGTCGTCGTCGGCCCGGTCGGTGCGGTGCCAGGGCGAGCGGCCCATCTGCACGACCTCGTGCACGCGGAAGCCGAAGGCCAGCCCCTGCTGCTGCAGCAGCACGGCACGACGTCGCGCCAGCTCACGAGCGCGGTGCTCACCCAGGCGACGTCCGTCGATGAGCACCTCGCCGGCGTCGGGACGCAGGTCACCTGCGAGCACGCCGAGCAGGGTGGACTTGCCGGCGCCGTTGGGTCCGACGAGCGCCACCACCTCGCCCGGCGCCACCGCCAGGTCGACCCCGTCGAGGACGCGCGCGCCACCGAGGCTGACTCCGACGGCGTGCGCCTCCAGGGCCGGTCCGTGGCTGCCGTCCACGGGGGGAGGGGTCACGACCAACCACCGGCCGTCCGTCGGGCCCGTCGCAGCAGCCAGAAGAAGAACGGTCCCCCGACCAGCGAGGTGAGCATGCCGATCGGCAGGTCG
>WLIH01000037.1 GCA_009702305.1 Actinomycetota bacterium
ATCTCCCGGATCCAGGGTCTGACCGAGAACTGCGTGGCCCACAACGGCTCGCTGATCCCGGTCAAGGGCAAGGACATCATGGTCCAGGCGTGGTACCAGGGTGGCTTCTCGGTCTTCGACTTCACCGACTCGGCCAACCCGACCGAGCTCGCGTTCTGGGACCGCGGGGCGATCTCCCAGACCGAGATGGTGCTCGGTGGTGCGTGGTCGGTGTACTGGTACAACGGCTACATCTACTCCAGCGACATCACGCGGGGCCTTGAGGTGTTCGCCATCGACGACCCGATCGTCAACGGCGCCAAGAAGGTCAAGATGGGCACCTTCAACGCCCAGTCGCAGCCGTCGTACAACGGCTGAGGCCTTGCGCGGGCCTGGCACGATGACCCGGTGAACTCGGTCACCAGGCGTCTGTCGGTCCTGCTCGTCCTCGCCGCAGTGGCGGCGTTGTCGGTGGCGAGCCCTGCCCTCTCGCGGGAGGCGGAGCGGCGCGCCCTGGACAGCATCACGCTCGAGGGGCGCGGCAACGGCCACGGTCACGGCATGTCGCAGTGGGGCGCCGAGGGCGCCGCGCAGCAGGGGCTGACCTACGGCCAGATCCTGTCGTTCTACTACCCCGGCACGCAGCGCGGGACCGCCGGAGGCCCGGTGCGGGTGCTGATCTCGGCCGACACCAGCCCCGACGTCGTGGTGGCCGCGCGCGACGGCCTGACGGCCCGCAGCCTCGGCTCCCAGCGCACCTGGCGGCTGAGTCGTCTGCAGCCCCGGGCGACGAGCTGGCGCATCGACGCGGCCGGGCCGGGGCGCAGCGAGATCTCCTTCCGCCGTGCGAACGGCGGGTGGAAGCGCCTGGCGGTGGCCCGAGGCGACGCGGAGTTCGCCGCGGGCGGGGCACCGATCCGGTTGCGGCTGCCCGGCGGCTCGGTGGAGTACCGCGGCACCCTGCGCTCGGCGTCGTCCGACGACGGCACCGAGCGCGACACGGTCAACATCGTGTCCCTGGAGACCTACCTGCAGGGCGTCGTGCCGCGCGAGGTGCCGGCACTGTGGCACGTGCACGCCGTGCGAGCCCAGGCGGTGGCCGCCCGCACCTACGCAGCCTTCGAGCGCGACCAGCCGCTGGCCGACCACTACGAGATCTGCGACACCGCCCAGTGCCAGGTCTACGGCGGCTACTCCTCCGAGCACCCGGCCTCCAACGCCGCCGTGCGGGCGACGGCGGGCGAGATCCTGACCGAGGGTGGGGCGCCGGCGTTCGCGCAGTTCTCCGCCAGCAACGGCGGGTGGACGGTCGCCGGCGACTTCGACTACCTGCCCGCGCAGGAGGACCCCTACGACCGGGTGCCCGATGACAACCCGTACCTCGACTGGAGCCGGACGATCACCGACGACGAGATCGAGCGGGCCTACCCGGCCATCGGCGACCTCCTCGACGTCGAGGTCGGCTCGCGCGACGGGCGCGGCGCCTGGGGAGGGCGGGTCCTCGAGATCACGCTGACCGGCACCAGCACCTCGACCACCCTCACCGGTTCGCGCTTCCGCAGCGTCTTCGGCCTCTACGAGACCTACTTCCAGCTGGTCTGAGAACTACAGATCTGTAGTTACTCCAGTTTGATTGCGGGGCTCGTGTGACGCGTGGTGCGATGCAGCACCATGTCCTCCTCGCCCCGTCGGTCCGCCGCTGCGCGCACGCTGCTGGCCGCTGTCGCAGCGCTCTCGCTGGCGCTCCCGGCCGCCCCCGCGCACGCCGCGGGAGCCGACCGCTGGAAGGTGCCGGCGACGGCCACGCTCACGCTCACCGGTCACGGCTACGGGCACGGGCACGGCATGTCGCAGTACGGCGCCGAGGGTGCGGCGCGCCAAGGGCTCTCGCACCGGCAGATCCTCGACTTCTACTACCCCGGCACGACCTGGGGTCGGGCGCGGGGACGGGTCACCGTGCTGATCTCGGGCGACACGAGCGACGACCTGCTGGTGCGGCCGAGGTCGGGTCTGAGCATCCGGGACACGGCGGGCGGCGACCCGCTCGCGCTGCCGGACAACGGCGCCTCGCTGTGGCGGGTCGCCCAGACGGCCGACGGCGTGACCCGGGTGGCGTTCCTGACCGACCATTGGCGTCGCTTCCGCGACCTGGTCGGCGACGGGGAGTTCTACGCCGGCGGGGATCCGATCACCCTGGTCACGCCGTCGGGTGACCAGCGCCTGCGCGGGCGGCTGCGGGCGGTCGGGCCGAGCGCGACCTCCTCGACCCGCGACACGATCAACGACCTGACCCTGGAGTCCTACCTCAAGGGCGTCGTGCCCCGCGAGATCCCGGCCTCCTGGAGCCCGGCAGCCGTGCGCGCCCAGGCGGTCGCGGCGCGCACCTACGCGGCCTACGAGCGGGCCCACCCGCGCACGGCGTACTACCAGCTCTGTGACACCACCTCCTGCCAGGTCTACGGCGGCGTCGATGCGGAGTACGCCGCCTCCAACGCCGCCGTCGACGCCACGGCCGGTCAGGTCCTGCTCGCCGACGGCGAGCCGGCCTTCACCCAGTTCGCCTCGAGCAGCGGTGGCTGGACCTCGGCCGGCTCGGTGCCCTATCTCGCCGCCATCGAGGATCCGTACGACGACTGGGCGGGCAATCCCGTGCACGACTGGACCCTGCAGCTCAGCGACGCGCGGCTGGAGTCGGCATGGCCGGCGGTCGGCGACCTGCGCACCGTCGAGGTGGTCGCGCGAGACGGCAACGGCGACTGGGGCGGCCGGGTCTCGTCGCTGCGCCTGAGCGGCACCGGGGGAGCGGTGACGGTCACGGGCGACACGTTCCGCTCGGTGCTCGGCCTGCGCTCCACCTGGTTCACCTTCCGGGTGAGCGGGTCCTGAGCACCACGCGGAGCCCGAGCCCGACGAGCAGTGCCCAGAAGGCCGCTCCCACGCCCAGCACGACGATGCCCGAGGCTGCCACCAGGAAGGTCGCGGCCGCGGCCTCGCGATCCGCCGGGTCGGCCAGCGCCTCGGCGAGCGAGGAGCCCAGCACGCCCACCAGGGCCAGACCGGCCGCCGCTTGGATGACCCCTCCCGGAGCGGCGGCGACCACGGCGGTCAGCGCCGAGCAGCCGACCGCGATGAGGAGGTAGCAGCAGGCTGCCGACACGCTCGCGATCCAGCGACGCCCGCGGTCGGCACCCGCCCCCGGGCCGGCAGCCAGAGCGGCGGAGATGGCGGCGAGGTTGATGGCGTGGCCACCGAGCGGAGCGGCGAGCAGCGTGCCGATCCCGGTGACGGCCATCGACTCGCGCCACGGCACGGCGTACCCGAAGCTGCTCATCACCGCGACCCCCGGGACGTTCTGCGACGCCATCGTCACGACGTAGAGCGGCAGCGCGATGCTCACCACCGCCGGCACCGTCCAGTGCGGCGTGGTCCACGCCAGCGAGGGCACCAGGTCGGCGGCGGCGACGTCGGATCCGGCCTCGACGAGCACGACGACGAGGGCGACCGCGAGGGCGACCGGCACGGCCCAGCGTCGCGAGATCCGGTGCATCGCCAGCCAGGCCAGGACCACCGGTGCCACCAGGGCCGGGGAGTCGGCGAGTGCCGTGACCGGCGCCAGGCACAGCGGCAGCAGCACACCGGCCAGCATCGCGCGTGCGATGGCGGGCGGGATGCGCGTGATCAGCTCGCCCAGCTGCGGCACCAGCGCGGTCAGGAGGATGAGCACGCCGCACACGAGGAAGGCGCCGACCGCAGCCGGCCAACCGCCGGTGACGGTGCCGGTGGCGACCAGCAGAGCCGCGCCCGGCGTCGACCACGCGAGCGTCAGCGGGGTGCGGTGCCGCACGGCGAGCCAGATCATGCCGAGCGCCTGGGCGACGCAGATCGCCAGCAATCCGGACGCGGCCTGCTCGGGGCTCGCCCCGACGGCGCTCAGTCCGGCCAGCACGACGGCGAAGGAGCTGCTGAAGCCGACGACCGCCGTGACGACGCCCGCCACCACCGGTGTGCCGTGGTGGACCTCGGTCGTCGTACTGGTCATGGCCTAGACTCCGTTCTGTAAACAGAACGCAGCCTAGCGGGAGGTCACGTGGCGCGACACCAGGGGCAGCGGAGTCCGTCCCCGGGGGTGGAGGCCGGCGCCCGGGTGCGCGCCCTGCGCCTCGACCGAGGTCTGTCCCTGACCGCCCTCGCGGCGGCCGCCGGCATCGGCAAGGGCTCTCTGTCCGAGCTGGAGGCCGGCCGGCGCAACCCCACGCTCGACACCTTGTACGCCGTCGCCGGGCCGCTGGGCGTCCCGCTGGCGGCGCTCGTGGACGACCGTGACGGCACGGTGGTGCCCGGGGAGACCCTCGACGCCGTGCGCCTGCACGTGCTGGTGGAGGCCGACCGGACGACCGAGGTCTACCTGCTGCGGCTCGCGGCCGGCCGGACCCGTCGTTCGCCCGCCCACGCCGCCGGTGCGATCGAGCAGCTGATCGTGCTCGCCGGGGAGTGCAGGGTCGAGGTGGGCGGAGCCGCACCCTCCGCGCGCGAGGTGCCGACCGGCGCCCACCTGGCATGGGCAGCCGACGTGCCGCACGCCTACACCGCCGGTCCCGGCCCCGACCTGCGCGCCGTCAACGTCATCACGACGCCCACGACGCCCCCGACGACCTGACCCGCGGCGGCCGGGTCACTCGAGGACGAGCACCAGGTCGCCGCCCTCGACGGCTTGGGTGTGGGCCAGGGCGAGCCGCGCCACGGTGCCCGCGATCGGGGCGGTGATCGAGGCCTCCATCTTCATGGCCTCGATCGTGGCGACGGTGTCGCCGGCCGCGACCACGTCGCCCTCGGCGACGGCGATGGTCACGGCTCCCTGGAACGGCGCGGCCACGTGGCCGGGCTTGGAGGCGTCGGCCTTCTCGGCCGCCGCGACGTCGGAGGCGATGGACTTGTCACGCACCGGGATGGGCCGCATCTGACCGTTGATCAGCGCCATCACGGTGCGGTAGCCCCGCTCGTCGGGCTCACTGATCGACTGCAGCCCGAGGATGAGGGTCTTGCCCTCGTCCAGCTGGACCTCGTGCTCGTCGCCGTGGCGCAGCCCGTAGAGGTAGTCGAGGGTCGGCAGCACCGACACGTCGCCCCAGGTCGCGCGCGCCTCGGTGAAGGCCTGCGTCGGGCCGGGGAACAGCAGCTCGTTGAGCGTGCGACGTCGTGAGGTCTGGCCGGCGTCGAGTGCGGCGAGCTGCTCCGCGGTCAGGTCGGCGGCGGCGGGCTTGAAGGTGCGGCCCTCGAGCGCCTTGGTCCGGAAGGGCTCGGGCCACCCGCCGGGCGGGTCGCCCAGCTCGCCGTTCAGGAAGCCGATGACCGAGTCGGGGATGTCGAACTTCGCCGGATCGGCGGCGAACTCGGCGGGGTCGGCGCCGATGCCGACCAGGGCCAGGGCCAGGTCGCCGACGACCTTCGACGACGGCGTCACCTTCACGACGTTGCCGAGGATGTCGTTGGCCGCGGCGTACATGTCCTCGACCTGCTCGAACTTCTCCCCGAGACCGAGTGCGATGGCCTGCTGACGCAGGTTGGAGAGCTGGCCACCGGGGATCTCGTGGCGGTAGACGCGGCCCGTGGGCGCCGGCAGCCCGGACTCGAAGGGTGCGTAGACCCGCCGCGTGGCCTCCCAGTACGGCTCGAGGGCGTTGATCGCGCCCAGGTCGAGCCCGGTCTCGCGCTCGGAGTGGTCGGTCGCGGAGACCAGCGCCGAGATCGGGGGCTGGGAGGTCGTGCCCGCCATGGAGGCGGTGGCGGCGTCGACCGCGTCGACGCCCGACTCGATCGCGGCGAGCAGGGTCGCCAGCTGGCCGCCGGGCGTGTCGTGGGTGTGCAGGTGCACCGGCAGGTCGAAGTTCGAGCGCAGGGCGGTCACCAGGGTGCGCGCGGCCGGTGCGCGCAGCAGGCCGGCCATGTCCTTGATGCACAGCACGTGGGCGCCGGCCTCGACGATCCGCTCGGCGAGCTTGAGGTAGTAGTCGAGGGTGTAGAGCTTCTCGCCCGGGCTGGAGAGGTCGCCGGTGTAGCAGAGCGCGACCTCGGCGACGGTGGTGCCCGTCGCCCGCACGGCCTCGATCGCGGGCCGCATCTGCTCGACGTCGTTGAGGGCGTCGAAGATCCGGAAGACGTCGAGCCCGGTCGCGGCGGCCTCCTCGACGAACGCGACCGTGACGTCGGTCGGGTAGGGCGTGTAGCCGACGGTGTTGCGACCGCGCAGCAGCATCTGCAGGCAGATGTTCGGCACCGCCTGGCGCAGCGCCGCGAGCCGGTCCCACGGGTCCTCGGTCAGGAAGCGCAGGGCGACGTCGTACGTCGCTCCTCCCCACGCCTCGAGGGACCACAGCTCCGGTGTCGTGCGCGCGACGTGCGGCGCCACGGCGAGCAGGTCGCGGGTGCGCACCCGGGTCGCGAGCAGCGACTGGTGCGCGTCGCGGAAGGTCGTGTCCGTGACCGCCACGCGCGTCTGCTCGCGCAGCCGGCGGGCGAACTCCTCGGGCCCGACCTGCAGCAGCAGCTGCCGCGACCCATCGGGTGCCGGCACCTCGAGGTTGGTCGGAGGCAGCTTGGTGATCGGGTCGACGGTGACCGGCGCAGGGCCGTGCGGCTGGTTGACGGTGATGTCGGCCAGGTAGGTCAGCAGCTTGGTGCCGCGATCGCCGGGTCCGCGGGCGTTCATCAGGTGCGGGTGGGTCTCGATGAACGAGGTCGTGATGTGGCCGGAGGCGAAGTCGGGGTCGGCGAGCACCGCCTGCAGGAAGGCGATGTTGGTCGAGACGCCGCGGATGCGGAACTCCGCGATCGCGCGCTTGGCCTTCTCGACGGCGAGCTCGAACGTGCGACCGCGACAGGTCAGCTTGGCGAGCATCGAGTCGAAGTGGGCCGAGATCTCGGCGCCGGTGTACGTCGTGCCACCGTCGAGGCGCACGCCGCCACCGCCCGGCGAGCGGTAGGTCGTGATGATGCCGGTGTCGGGACGGAAGTTGTTGGCCGGATCCTCGGTGGTGATCCGGCACTGGAGCGCGGCGCCGCGCAGCCGGATGGTGTCCTGCGAGAGGCCGAGGTCGGCCAGGCTCTCGCCCGAGGCGATCCGCAGCTGCGACTGGACGAGGTCGACGTCGGTGACCTCCTCGGTCACCGTGTGCTCGACCTGGATGCGGGGGTTCATCTCGATGAAGACGTAGTTGCCGTGCGGGTCGAGGAGGAACTCCACGGTGCCGGCGTTGCGGTAGCCGATCTCCTGGGCGAAGCGCACCGCGTCGGCGCACATCCGCTCCCGGATCTCGGGGTCCAGGTTGGGGGCCGGTGCGATCTCGACGACCTTCTGGTGGCGGCGCTGCACCGAGCAGTCGCGCTCGAAGAGGTGGATCACGTTGCCGTAGCCGTCGGCCAGGATCTGAACCTCGATATGGCGCGGGTCCACGACCGCCTGCTCGATGAAGACGGTCGGGTCGCCGAAGGCACCCTCGCCCTCGCGCATGCAGATCTCGACCGCCTCGCGCAGGTCCTTGGGGTCGTCGACGCGCCGCATGCCGCGCCCGCCGCCACCGGCCACCGCCTTCACAAACAGGGGGTACGGCATCCCGCCGTCGGCCTCCGTGGCCGCCACGAGGGCGTCCACGTCGGTGCCCGGCTCGACCGACGCCAGGGTCGGCACCCCGGCCGCCTTGGCCGCCGCGATCGCGCGGGCCTTGTTGCCGGTCAGCTCGAGCACGTCCGAGGTCGGGCCGACGAACGTGATCCCGGCGTTGGCGCACGCCTCGGCGAGGGCGGGGTTCTCGGAGAGGAACCCGTAGCCCGGATAGACCGCGTCGGCGCCGGCGCGCACCGCGACCGCGACGATCGCCTCGGGGTCCAGGTAGGCCCGCACCGGGTGGCCGCGCTCGCCGATCTCGTAGGCCTCGTCGGCCTTGAGCCGGTGCTCGGACCACCGGTCCTCGTAGGGGAAGACCGCGACCGTGCGCGCCCCGACCTCGTACGCCGCCCGAAACGCCCGCACCGCGATCTCGCCGCGGTTGGCCACCAGCACCTTGGAGAACATGTGCGGAGGTTACCGAGCCCCGTGTTGCGACGGTGTGTCTGTCCAGGACCGCTGCGAGGCCCTTGACCCTGCCGACGCAGCAGGTCCGTGACCCAGGCTCAGGGCGGTCGTTGTTGCACTCGTGGGGGAGGCGGAGGAGACCAAGAGCACGCGCTCCGGGATCCGCAGGATGGTGCTCGGCCTGCTGATCCTCGTGGTCGTCGGTGGCCTCGTGGTGGCCGGGGTGGTCGTGCGTCGCGAGCTGTTCGACGTCGATCTCACCGAGGTGCTGCCACCGGTCGACGTCCCGGCCCCCAGTGAGCCGGCCGCACCGAAGCAGGTCAGCGACCCGCAGGCGCCGCTGGAGGAGTCCGCCCTGCGCGGCCGGATCGACTACGTCGCCCTCGGAGACTCCTACGCTGCCGGCCCGGGGCTGGCGACCCAGCGCGACGACCCCGCCAGCTGCGCGCGCTCGACCGCGAACTACCCCGCCGTCCTGGCGGCGTCGCTCGGGGTCGCGACCTACCGCGACGCGTCCTGCACCGGCGCGCGCACCGCGGACGTGCTGGGCCGGCAGATCCGGCCGACCGGCGGCCCGGTCCGGCCGCAGGCCTCGGCGCTGGGTCGCGGCACCGACCTCGTGACCCTCACCCTGGGGGCCAACGACGATGGCGTCTCGGGCGACCTGCTCGGCGGCCGGTGCCCCGAGCTCGCCTCCCAGGACCCGTCGGGCAGCCCGTGCCGCGACTCCTACCTGTCCGACGGACGGGACGAGCTGATGACGCGCGTGCTGCTGCTACGCCCGCGTCTGGTCGATGTGGTCCGCACCATCCGCGCCACAGCACCTCGGGCCGCGGTCGTGCTGGTCGGATACCTCGACCTCTTCCCGCCCGACGACGGATGCGCAGAGGTGCCGTTCGCCGCAGGCGACCTCACGTGGGGAGCCTCCCTGGTGGCGGCGATCGACGCGACCCTGCTGTCCGTCGCTCGGAGCGAAGGCGTCCGCTTCGTCGACGTCCGCGCCGCCGGCGCAGGCCACGATGCCTGCTCGGCCGACCCGTGGGTCAACGGCGCGACGTCGGTGGTCGGCGCCGGCTGGGCCTACCACCCCACCCGCGACGGCATGGAGGGCGTGGCCCGCGCCGTCCTCGCCCAGCTCACCGGTGCGCCTCCCGGATCGTGACCACCTCTGGTCATCTAGACATGACCAACCGCACAGCTCGCGAGGCATAGCCAGACGCAGAGCCGGCCGTTGAGCGGGCGTCGGACAACCCGACGACCCGCTCGCGCGACCTGTCATCCAGAGGTCGTCACCGTCACCAGGAGTTTGAGCCGTGACTGCCACCCGTCGTTCACGAACCAGGCGTTGGCGTCGGAAGGCTCGTCGCGCGCTCACCGGCGGCAACCTGGCGGTCGCGGCCGCGGTGGTGGCCGCCGGTCTCGCTGTCGTCGCGGTCGTCACTCCTGCGTCGACCCCGTCGGCCCAGGCGGGCCAGCAGCTCGAGGCGACGAAGGACCTGGAGGCGGGCCGGACCGATCGTGCCGGTCGCTCCGCATCCGTCAGCGCCCGCCCGGACACCGCCGATCGTCCGATCTATGTCGCGCTCGGCGACTCGTTCGCCGCCGGGCCAGGGATCCCGGATCGGCGAGGCGTGCCGGCCGGTCCCTTCGCAGGCCCGTGCGAGCGCTCCAGCGACAACTACCCGCACCTCCTGGCACGGCGACTCCACCTCGACCTGACCGACGTGTCGTGCACCGGGGCACGGGCGATCGACCTGATCCAGGAGTCCACGCCGTCGGGTGCCCATGTCCCGCCCCAGCTGGACGCGGTCGGACCGGACACGGATCTGATCACGGTCAGCCTCGGCGGCAACGATCCGGAGTACCTGAACCGGCTGTTCCGCTCGTGCGTGGCGATCGCTGTGAGCGATCCGCTCGGTGCTCCGTGTCGATCGCGATTCGGCGCGCTGGTCGCCCAGACGGCGGCTGTCCAGCTCAGCCGGCTCCGTCCGACCCTGGTCGCTGCCTACCGTGAGATCCAGCGACGTGCCCCGGGGGCGCGGATCGTCGTGGTCGGCTACGCCCCCTACTTCGACGGCGAGGACCGGTGCTCGGCCCGGATCCCCTTGGCGACCGGCGACTTCGCGTTCGTCGCCGAGCAGTACGCCCGCGTCATCACCGAGGTCCGGTTGGCAGCGACCGATGCCGGGGTGGACTTCGTCGATCCCGCTGCGTTGCTCGGAGCCCACGACATCTGCTCGGCCGACCCGTGGGTCAACGGTCGAGCGGGCTACGGCGCTGAGCCCTACCACCCGTTCGCCACGGCGCACGAGGCGATCGCCCGACTGGTCGCCGCGACCCTCTGAACGCCGACGGCCCGGCCGCCGCGTGGGTGACCTCGTGGCCGAGCGGGGTCTCGATACACCGCCTCGCTGGCGCTCGGCGGCACTCGACCAACGAGACAACTCGTTGGTCGAGTAGGCGCGCCAGCGCCGTATCGAGACCTGGTGACCTCGTGGCCGAGCGGGGTCTCGATACACCGCCTCGCTGGCGCGCCTTTCGTTGGTCGAGTAGGCGCGCTAGCGCCGTATCGAGACCTGGTGACCTCGTGGCCGAGCGGGGTCTCGATACACCGCCTCGCTGGCGCTCGGCGGCACTCGACCAACGAGACAACTCGTTGGTCGAGTAGGCGCGCCAGCGCCGTATCGAGACCTGGTG
>WLIH01000370.1 GCA_009702305.1 Actinomycetota bacterium
CAGGCCTGCGAGTTCGACTACTCCGGCACCCAGGCGTGCCGAGTGCTGAAGGAGGAGGGGATCCGGGTCATCCTGGTCAACTCCAACCCGGCCACGATCATGACCGACCCGGAGTTCGCCGACGCGACCTACGTCGAGCCGATCACGGTGGAGTACGTCGAGAAGGTGATCGCCAAGGAGCGCCCCGACGCGCTGCTCGCGACCCTGGGCGGTCAGACGGCGCTCAACTGCGCGATCGGCCTCTCCGAGGCCGGGATCCTGGAGAAGTACGACGTCGAGCTGATCGGCGCCAGCATCGAGGCCATCCACCGCGGCGAGAACCGCGAGATGTTCAACGAGATCGTGCACAAGGTCGGCGGCGAGGTCTCCCGCTCGGTCATCTGCCACACGATGGAGGACTGCTACGGCGCGGTCGAGCAGCTCGGCTACCCGATCGTGGTGCGCCCGTCGTTCACGATGGGGGGCACCGGCTCCGGCATCGCCTACGACGAGTCGGACCTGCACCGCATCGCGGGTGCGGGCCTGGCGGCCAGCCCGACGACCGAGGTGCTCCTCGAGGAGTCGATCATCGGCTGGAAGGAGTACGAGCTCGAGGTCATGCGCGACACGGCCGACAACGTCGTGATCATCTGCTCGATCGAGAATCTCGACCCCATGGGTGTGCACACCGGTGACTCGATCACGGTCGCGCCCGCGCTCACCCTGACCGACCGCGAGTACCAGCACCTGCGCGACCTGGCCATCGGGATCATCCGCGAGGTCGGCGTCGACACCGGCGGCTGCAACATCCAGTACGCCGTCAATCCCGCCGACGGCCGGGTCATCGTCATCGAGATGAACCCCCGCGTCTCCCGCTCCAGCGCGCTGGCGTCGAAGGCCACCGGCTTCCCGATCGCCAAGATCGCGGCCAAGGTCGCGATCGGCTACACCCTCGACGAGATCCCCAACGACATCACGGTCCGCGCCGACGGATCGAGCACCCCGGCGAGCTTCGAGCCGACGCTCGACTACGTCGTGGTGAAGGTGCCGCGCTTCGCGTTCGAGAAGTTCCCCGGCGCCGACCCGCGGCTGACCACCCACATGAAGTCCGTCGGCGAGGCGATGGCGATCGGGCGCAACTTCACCGAGGCGCTGCAGAAGGCGCTGCGCTCGTTGGAGTCCAAGGACGCCGTCTTCGACTGGCACCAGGAGTGGGTCGAGCTCGACAAGAGCGCACTGCTCGCTGCGATCGCGGTCCCGCACGACGGCCGCCTGAAGAAGGTCATGGACGCGATCCGAGCCGGTGCCACGGCCGAGGAGATCTTCGACGCCACCGGCATCGACCCGTGGTTCGTCGACCAGCTGATGCTGATCAACGAGATCGCGGCCGAGGTGACCGCAGCTCCCGAGCTGACGCCCGCGCTGCTGCGCAAGGCCAAGCGACACGGCTTCTCCGATGTGCAGATCGGCAAGATCCGCGGCATGAGCGCCGACGTCGTGCGCGGCGTGCGGCACGCGCTCGGGATCCGACCGGTCTACAAGACGGTCGACACCTGCGCGGCGGAGTTCGCGGCCGCCACGCCGTACCACTACTCGTCCTACGACGAGGAGAGCGAGGTCGTGCCCCGCGAGCGGCCGGCCGTGATCATCCTCGGGTCGGGTCCCAACCGGATCGGGCAGGGCATCGAGTTCGACTACTCCTGCGTGCACGCCTCCCTCGCGCTCAGCGAGGCCGGCTACGACACCGTGATGGTCAACTGCAACCCCGAGACCGTCTCGACCGACTACGACACCTCGGACCGCCTGTACTTCGAGCCGCTCACCCTCGAGGACGTGCTCGAGATCGTGCACGCCGAGACCCTGGCCGGCCCGATCGCCGGCGTCATCTGCCAGCTCGGCGGCCAGACGCCGCTCGGCCTGGCGCAGGGGCTCGCGGCCAACGGCGTGCCGATCGTCGGCACCTCGCCCGACTCCATCGACCTCGCGGAGGAGCGCGGCGCCTTCGGTCGGGTGCTCGCCGAGGCCGGCCTGGTGGCGCCCAAGCACGGCACCGCCACGTCGTACCCCGAGGCCCAGGCGATCGCCTCCGAGATCGGCTACCCGGTCCTCGTGCGACCGTCCTACGTGCTCGGTGGGCGCGGCATGGAGATCGTCTACGGCGACGACTCGCTGCGCTCCTACCTGGAGAAGTACGTCGCCGCCGGGCTGATCAGCCGCGAGGCGCCGGTGCTGGTCGACCGCTTCCTCGACGACGCGGTCGAGATCGACGTCGACGCGATCTTCGACGGCGACGAGCTCTTCATCGGCGGCGTAATGGAGCACATCGAGGAGGCCGGCATCCACTCCGGCGACTCGTCGTGCGCGCTGCCGCCGATCATGCTCGGCGATCGCGAGATCGGCCGGATCCGCGAGGCCACCGAGGCGATCGCGCGCGGAGTGGGCGTGCTCGGCCTGCTCAACATCCAGTTCGCGCTCGGCTCCGACATCCTCTACGTCCTCGAGGCCAACCCGCGAGCCTCGCGCACCGTGCCGTTCGTCTCCAAGGCGACCGCGACCCCGCTCGCGAAGGCCGCGGCCCGCGTGATGCTCGGCGAGTCGATCGCCGACCTCCGCACTGCCGGCCTGCTGCCCACGACCGGTGACGGCGGCAACCTGCCGGCCGACCAGCCGATCGCGGTCAAGGAGGCGGTGATGCCGTTCAACCGGTTCAAGACCCCCGACGGCGCGCAGATCGACACGGTCCTGGGACCGGAGATGAAGTCGACCGGCGAGGTGATGGGCTTCGACGCCGACTTCGGCACGGCGTTCTCGAAGTCGCAGGCGGCGGCCTTCGGGCCGCTCCCCACCGCCGGGGCGGTCTTCGTCTCGATGGCCAACCGCGACAAGCGCTCGATGATCTTCCCGGTCAAGGTGCTCGCCGACCTGGGCTTCGAGATCCTCGCCACGCAGGGGACCGCCGAGGTCCTGCGCCGCAACGGCGTCCGTGCCAGCGTGGTGCGCAAGCACTTCGAGGGGCCAGGCCCCAACGGCGAGAAGACCACCGTCCAGCTGATCCACGACGGCGAGATCCAGCTGATCGTCAACACGCCGTACGGCGCGGGCGGCGGTGGCCAGGCGCGTCTGGACGGCTACGAGATCCGCACGGCCGCCGTGATGGCCAACGTCCCGTGCATCACGACCGTGCAGGGCCTCGGCGCCGCCGTGCAGGGCATCGAGGCGATGCGCCGCGGCGACATCGGCGTGCGCAGCCTGCAGGACTGGGCCGCGCTGACGAGGCGCGCGTGACGGCGTACTCCCTGGCCTTCGACCACGTCGCGACCCGCATCGACCCGGAGCGCGCCCACCACCTGGGCTTCCGAGCCGTGCGCGCGGCGCGGCCGGTGCTGGCGCGCCGCCCGGTGCCGGGCAGCCCCGTCGAGGCGCTCGGGCTGACCTTCCCGAACGCCGTCGGGGTGGCGGCCGGCTTCGACAAGAACGCCGTCGGCATCGACGCCCTCGCAGCGCTCGGCTTCGGTCACGTCGAGATCGGCACGGTCACCGGCGAGGCGCAGCCCGGCAACCCGGCGCCGCGACTGTTCCGGCTGACCGCCGACCGTGCGATCGTCAACCGGATGGGCTTCAACAACCACGGCGCCGAGGTCGTGGCCCGGCGCCTCGCCGGTCGCGGCCGGCGCCCGGGCCCGGTGCTCGGAGTCAACATCGGCAAGTCCAAGGTCGTGCCCGACGACGACCAGGCGGCGGTCGAGGCCGACTACGAGAAGAGCGCACGCCTCCTGAGCCCGCACGCCGACTACCTCGTCGTCAACGTCAGCTCCCCGA
>WLIH01000371.1 GCA_009702305.1 Actinomycetota bacterium
CGAGGCAGCGGGCGAGGCGTCGACCGACGGCCGGGCGCTCGCGGCCGCCTGGCAGGGCGTCGCCGTGCCCGACGAGCCCGCTGCCCGGCTCTGGTGGGCGGTGACGGTCCTGCGCGAGCACCGCGGCGACGGGCACGTGCTCGCCGCCACCGCCGCCGGTCTGAGCGGGCTCCAGGCGGGCGTCACCCACGTGGCGACCGGACGGGTGACCCGTGCGTCGCTCCAGCCCCACCGCGGCTGGACCGACGAGGAGTGGGACGACGCCGTGGCCGGTCTCGCCGAGCGCGGGCTTGTCCTCGACGACGGCTCTGCTCTCACCGCCGCCGGCCACGATCTGCGCGAGGCCGTCGAGGCCGAGACCGATCGGTTGGCGCGCCCGGCGACCGCGCATCTCGAGCACGACCCCGGCGTCCGTGCGCTGCTCGAGCCGCTCGGTCGCGCCATCGCGGCCGCCGGCGCGCTGCCTGCCGCCAACCCGATGGGCGTGCCGGTGCCGGAGGCGGGCGCATGAGCCGCGACGCCGGCTGCGCCTTCTGCGCGATCGTGGCGGGGGAGACCCCCGCCGACCGGGTGCTGGAGACCGCCGACCTGATGGCCTTCCTCGACCAGCGACCGGTCTTCAAGGGGCACGTGCTGCTGGTGCCGCGCGAGCACGTCGTCACGCTGCCCGACCTGCCGGCGGCGCTGCGCGACGGCTTCCTCGAGGCGGCGCAGCGGATCGCCACCGCCGTCGTGGACGGGCTCGGCGCCCAGGGCAGCTTCGTCGCGATCAACACCGTCGTCAGCCAGTCCGTGCCGCACCTGCACCTGCACGTCGTCCCGCGCACGAAGGGCGACGGCCTGCGCGGCTTCTTCTGGCCGAGGCAGAAGTACGCCGATCTCGACGACCGGGGGCAGTACGCCGCACGGCTGCGCGCCGCTCTACAGTGATCGACGGTCCACTTCCACCGTCCCCCTGCACGTAGGAGTCATCACCATGGGTCGTTTCGACGGACGCGTCGCTGTCATCACCGGCGCCGCTCGCGGCATCGGCTTCGGCACCGCCAAGCGCTTCGCGGAGGAGGGCGCGAAGGTCGCCATCGTCGACCTCGACGAGACCGCGGCCAGCGAGGCGGCCGCCTCGATCGGCGAGCACGCGATCGGCGTCGGCTGCGACGTCAGCAACGCGGAGTCGGTCGACGCCGCGATCGCGCGGGTCGTCGCCGAGCTCGGTGGCATCCACATCCTCGTCAACAACGCGGGGATCACGCGCGACAACCTGCTCTTCAAGATGACCGAGCTCGACTGGGACCTGGTCATGGGCGTGCACCTCAAGGGCGCGTTCCTGATGACCAAGGCCGCCCAGAAGCACTTCGTGGAGCAGAAGTACGGCAAGGTCGTGAACACCTCGAGCATCTCGGCGCTCGGCAACCGCGGCCAGGCCAACTACTCCGCCGCCAAGATGGGCATCCAGGGCTTCACCCGCACGCTCGGCATCGAGCTCGGCCCCTTCGGCATCAACGTCAACGCCATCGCGCCCGGCTTCATCGCCACCGAGATGACCGACGCGACCGCCGCCCGTCTGAAGATGGACGTCGACGAGTTCCGTCGGCTCAACGCCGACGCCAACCCGGTCAAGCGGGTCGGCTACCCCGAGGACATCGCCGCGGCGGTGACCTTCCTGGCCAGCGACGAGGCGTCGTACATCACCGGCCAGACCCTGTACGTCGACGGCGGGTCCTCGCTCGGCTGAGCCGGCCCACCAGGTGAGATCCTCGGGCGCGCCTCCGACACGGAGGCGCGCCCGTCTCTCATCATGAAGTCGATCAACTCACTCGAGATCGGAGCCGGCCGTGCGCCGTACCACCACCTCCTTCGGCGGCAGGGTCGCCGTCGTCCTGGCCGTCGCCAGCCTCGCGCTCGCCGGCTGCGGCGGTGGCGACGACGCCAGCTCCGACGAGAAGGACGCCACCAAGGCCAGTGCGGCAGCCGTCGAGCAGGCCACCTGGCCGCTCACCGGTCTCGACGTCCCGGGCAGCCAGTCCGCCGAGCAGCGGCACCCGGTCATGGTCCTCAAGATGGACAACACCTATGCCAGCGCCCCGCAGCTCGGCCTGGGATCGGCCGACCTCGTGGTCGAGGAGCTGGTCGAGGGCGGCATGACGCGGCTCGCGGCGTTCTTCTACTCCCAGATCCCCGGCACCGTCGGCCCGGTGCGGTCGATGCGCGCCAGCGACATCGGCATCGTCTCGCCGGTCGGTGCGGACGTCGTCACCAGCGGTGCGGCGCCGATCACGATCAGCAGGATCAAGGAGGCCGGGATCGCCTACTTCGCCGAGGGGGCCAAGGGCTTCTTCCGCGACAGCTCGCGCAGCGCGCCGTACAACCTCTTCACCGACCTGAAGGCGACCACGACCCTGGCCCAGGGACCGGCCGAGCGACCCAGCGACTACCTGCCGTGGGGCGAGGCGAAGGACTTCCCGAGCGGTCAGCCGGCGAGCACGATCTCGGCTAGCTTCTCGGGCGCGCACACCACCGACTGGGTCTTCCGCGACGGCGGCTACGTCAACGAGAACACCTACGCCGCGGACGGCGACGAGTTCCCCGCAGACACGATCCTGGTGCTGCGCGTGCAGGTCGGCGACGCCGGCTACCGCGACCCGGCCGGCAACCCCGTGCCGGAGACGAAGTTCGAGGGCAGCGGCGAGGCGATGATCTTCCACGACGGGCGCCTGGTCCGCGGCACGTGGACCAAGGACGACCTCGAGTCGCCCATCGAGCTGTCCACCAAGGCCGGTCCGCTGACCGTCCCGGCCGGGCACACCTGGGTGGAGCTGGTGCCGAGCCAGGGCGGCGACGTCACCTACGCGAAGTAGCGGCCTCGTCGTCGTCCTCGCCGGACGCGATCGCCAGCGGGGTGTCGCTGAACGGCGAGCCGGGCAGCTCGGAGCCGGGCAGGTCGACGCCGTCGGCGGCCAGGCTCTGGAAGCCGGTGAGGATGAAGCCGATCGCCGTCTCCACGCGCGCCGCGGCCGCGATCGGGTCCTGGGAGCCCGCCACGGACTCGCCGGCCGAGGACATCGCGCCGAAGAAGATGCGCGCGAAGGTCTGCAGCATGTCCTCGTCGAGCTGCCAGGTGCCGGCGGTCAGCACGGCGCGCACGATCTCCAGCACGTTGGCGAAGGTCGAGCGCTCCTCCTGCTCGCGGTAGCGCTCGTAGCCGAGGACCGAGGGGCCCTCCTGGATCACGATCCGGCGGTAGCGCGGCTCCTGGACGACGGTGAGGAAGGACTGCAGGCCGGCGCGCGCCTTGTCCCACGGGTCGCGCTTGCCCTTGAGGGCGCGCTGGATCGCCTTCGACGCGTCGGTCTCGACGCGCTCGAAGACGGCTTCGAAGAGCGCCTGCTTGCCGCTGAAGTGGTGGTAGAGCGCGCCCTTGGTGACCCGGGCCCCAGCGACGATCGCGTCCAGCGAGGTGGAGGCGTAGCCGTGGTCGGTGAACAGCTGCTCGGCGACGTCGACGAGCGCCCGCTTGGTGGAGGCGGAGTACTGCTGTCGACGGCTGGCCCCGGGCACGCTCGGCATCGAGGGCACCTTGGGGACCAGCTTGGTCACGCTGGGCTTGGGCATCCTGAGAGCATAGAACCGACTGACGGTATGGGTGGTCAGGATCACGCGTGGCGCGATTGCATACTCCGAGTATGTCTCCGTAACCTGGAGACGTACTCAAGGTATGTGAACCCTTGACCACACTCAGGAGCCACGACCATGACATGGAAGTCCTTTCGCACCCGCGGGGAGATCCTCCGCCACGTGATC
>WLIH01000372.1 GCA_009702305.1 Actinomycetota bacterium
CCGGAGCGCACCACCTCGACCTCCGGCAGCTCAGGCACGATCGCCCGCGGTCAGTGGAGTCGCGGCGAGGTGGCCTCGGCCGGGCTCGGCAGGGGGCTGGGCTCCTCGATACCGAGGCCCTCGGCGATCTCGCCGTACGCCGTCTCGGCGGCGGCCTGCTCGGCCTCCTTCTTCGACCGGCCCACGCCGTTGCCGTAGAGCCGGTCGGCGACGCGCACCTGGGCGGTGAAGGTCTTCATGTGGTCGGGGCCGCTGTCCTCGATGACGTACTCCGGCACGCCCAGGGAGTGCTCGGCGGCGAGCTCCTGCAGGGAGGTCTTCCAGTCGAGTCCGGCGCCCATGGCAGAGGCCGCCTCGATCAGCGGGTCGAAGAGCAGGTGGACGACGTCGGCGGACGTCGCGAAGCCGCCGCCGGAGAGGTGCACCGCACCGATCACGGCCTCGACGGTGTCGGAGAGGATCGAGGCCTTGTTGCGCCCACCGGTCGACTCCTCGCCGCGGCCGAGCATCACGTGCTCGCCGAGCCCGATCTTGCGGCCGACCTCGGCCAGCGCACGGGCGTTGACCACCGCGGCCCGCAGCTTGGCCAGCCGTCCCTCGGACAGGTCCGGGTGGGTCCGGTAGAGCGTCTCGGTCACGACGACGCCGAGCACCGAGTCACCCAGGAACTCCAGGCGCTCGTTGGTCGGCAGTCCGCCGTTCTCGTAGGCATAGGACCGGTGGGTGAGCGCGCGGTCCAGCAGCTCGGGGGCCAGGATCGGGTCCCCGAGCGCGGCACGCAGCTCGGTGTAGTCGCTCAGCGCGATGTCGTTCGACGTGAGTCGGGCGATGGTGGGCGCGACGGGCGGGTCAGAGGACCTGACGACGGTCGGCGCGGGCGCCGTACTGGCCGCACGCACCGCACGCACGGTGCGGCAGGTGCTTCTCGCCGCACGCGGGGTTCGCGCAGGTCACCAGGGACGGCGCAACGGCCTTCCACGCCGAACGGCGGTGACGGGTGTTGCTGCGCGACATCTTCCGCTTCGGGACAGCCACTGTTCTTCTCCTCTACCGAGGCCGGAGGGTTCCGGCCTGAAAACTTACTGGTCGTCGTGCTCGCTGAGCGCGCTCAGCCCTGCCCACCGCGGATCGATCGCTGCCTCGTGCGTGTGGTCGGGATCCTCGGCCAGGCGTGCCCCACACTCGGGGCACAGGCCAGGACAGTCGTCCTCGCACAAGGGCTGGAACGGCAGTGCAAGCACCACCGCGTCCCGCAGCTGGGGCTCGAGGTCCACAAGATCTCCCTCGAGCCGGCTGACCTCGTCGTCCTCGTCGTGCGGAGTCTGGTGCTGGGGGTAGACGTACAGCTCCTGGAACCGGGCTTCGATCTCGTCGGAGATCGGCTCCAGGCACCGTGCGCACTCACCAGCAAGCCCGGCTCGCGCCGTGCCCGTGACCAGGACTCCCTCCATGACCGCCTCGAGGCGCAGGTCGATCTCGACCGGCGCACCCTCGGGGACACTGAGGACTTCGATGCCCAGATCTGCCGGTGCCGGCACCTGAATCGACATTTCACGCTGGGACCCCGGGCGGCGGCCGAGCTCGCGGGTATCGAGCACGAGCGGCGCTCTCGGGTCCAGGCTGGTCAAGTGTCTCTTCCGGGTCCGGGCACAAACAGATCGTCGTGAATGCTATCCGCCGCCGACCCGGCCCAGCAATTCGCGGCCCGGACCACCCGCCGAGTCAGGCGCGGGCGGCGATCTCCGCCAGGCGAGCGGTGAGGCGGGCGTAGACGTGGTCGGGCACCAGGCGGGAGACGTTGCCGCCGAACGTCGCCACCTCCTTGACCAGGCTCGAGGCGAGGAAGGAGTACTCCGGGCTGGTCGGCACGAAGACGGTCTCGATGTCGGTGAGCGAGGCGTTCATCTGGGCCATCTGCAGCTCGTAGTCGAAGTCGCTGACCGCCCGCAGCCCCTTCACGATCGCGTGCACGTCATGCTCGACGCAGAACGTCGTGAGCAGCCCGCTGAACCCGTCGACGCTCACGTTGGACCACCCGGCGCACGACTCGCGCAGCATCTCCATCCGCTCGTCGGCGGTGAACATGCGGTTCTTCGAGGCGTTGACCCCGACGGCGACGACCACCTCGTCGAAGAGCCGGGAGGCGCGCTCGATGATGTCGAGGTGACCGTTGGTCACCGGGTCGAAGGATCCGGGGCAGACGGCTCGGCGCACGGGCTACTCCTGCTGGTCGGTGGTCTCGTCACCCGGGGCGGCGTGGCCGAACCAGAGCGTCGTCTCACCGTACTTGCGTGCGCGGACATCGGTGAAGCCGACCGGCCACCGCGGCTTCGGGCTCCGCGTCGAGCGCTCCACCACGACGAGCGCCTCCGGCACCAGCCAGCCCTGCGCGTCGAGCGCAGCCAGGTCGGCGGCGACCGCGTCGTCGTCGAGGGGGTAGGGCGGGTCGGCGAAGACTAGGTCGTACGGCGCGCTCGGGGCCCGGCCGAGCACGACCGAGACGGGGGCGGCCACGACGTGGGCACGGGCGAAGCCGAGCGAGCGCGCGTTGTCGGCGATCAGGGCGGCGGTGCGTCGGTCGGACTCCACCAGGGTCACCACGCCCGCACCGCGCGACCAGGCCTCGAGCCCGACCGCGCCCGAGCCGGCGTACAGGTCGAGGAACCGCAGGCCGCGCAGCGTGCCGCACCACGCCTCCATGGTCGAGAAGAGCGCCTCGCGGACCCGGTCGCTCGTGGGCCGGGTGTGCTGGCCACGGGGCGTCGCGAGCCGGCGTCCGCCCGCGTCGCCGCCGATGATGCGAGTCATGACTTCTCGATGAAGTCGGACTGGACCGAGCGCTCCAGGGCGAGCACCTCGGCCGCCAGCAGCGGAGCACCGGTCAGCTCGGGGTCGGCGTCGAGCAGACTGCCGGCCCGGTGGCGCGCCGCGACGATGGTGTCCTCGTCACGCAGCACCCGGAGGTTCTGCAGGCTGGAGCGGAAGCCGGACTGCGAGCGGCCGAGGACGTCGCCCTCACGCCGCTGCTCGAGGTCGACCCGGCTGAGCTCGAAGCCGTCGGTCGTTGCGGCGACCGCGTCGAGCCGGTCACGGGCCGGTGTCCCGACGGCGGCGCGCGAGACCAGGAGGCACAGCCCGGGCAGGCCGCCTCGGCCCACGCGACCGCGGAGCTGATGCAGCTGGGAGACGCCGAACCGGTCGGCGTCGAGCAGCACCATGACGGTCGCGTTGGCGACGTCGACGCCGACCTCGATGACGGTGGTCGAGACGAGGACGTCGATCTCGCCGGCGGCGAACGAGCGCATGGTGCGGTCCTTCTCGTCGGGGGCGAGCCGCCCGTGCAGGAGGCCGACGCGCAGCCCGGCGAGCGGTCCGGCGGCGAGCTCGGCGGCCACCTCCTCCACCGCGGCGAGACCCGTCGCCGGCGCGGCCGTGCCGCTCTCGTCGAGGTCGAGCTGGTCGCGCTGCCCCTGCTCGGGCTCGTCGCCCGTGATCCGGGGGCACACGACGTAGGCCTGGTGCCCGGCCGCCACCTCCTCGCGGACCCGCTGCCAGGCGCGGTCGATCCAGTGCGGAGCGTCCAGCACGGGCACCACGGTGGTCTGGATGGGGGCCCGGCCGGCCGGCAGCTCCGTGAGGACCGAGGTCTCCAGGTCGCCGAAGACGGTCATCGCGACCGTGCGCGGGATCGGCGTCGCGGTCATCACCAGCACGTGGGGAGGCGTGCCGGCCTTGTCGGTCAGGGCGGCCCGCTGCTCGACCCCGAAGCGGTGCTGCTCGTCG
>WLIH01000373.1 GCA_009702305.1 Actinomycetota bacterium
CGGCCGAGCTCCTCGAGCACGATGAGCGCCTCGAAGAGCGAGAATCCCGCGCCCTCGTGCTCCTCGGGGATCGCCAGCGCGGCCACGCCGATCTGCTCGCACAGCAGCTGCCAGAGACCCTCGTCGTAGCCGGCCTCCGAGGCGGCGGCGGCCCGAACGGCCGCACTGTCGGCGCGCTTGGCGAGCAGCGAGCGCACCGTGGTCGCGAGCTCGCTCTGCTCCTCGGTGAAGGCGAACTCCATCAGCCGACCAGCGCTTCCAGGACGCAGGCGCGGTGGAAGGCCGGGGTGCCCCAGGCGCTCTGCAGTGCCCGGACCTTGGTGAGCCAGAGGCTCAGGTCGAACTCCTGCGTGTAGCCGATCGCACCGTGCACCTGCAGCCCGGTGCGCGAGGCGAGATAGGCCGCCTCCGCACAGGCGACCTTGGCGGCCGATACGTCGCGGCGATTCGGATCGAGCGCGGCGCCCAGCAGCAGGGGGCGGGCGAAGTCGAGGGCGATGCGGACATCGGCCAGGGCGTGCTTGATGGCCTGGTAGGAGCCGATCTCGCGTCCGAACTGCTTGCGCTGCTTCACGTAGGTCACCGAGTCGGCGAGGATCCGCTCGCCGCAGCCGAGGGTCTGGGCCGCGGTGGCCAGCACGGCCATCCGCCCGGCGGCTTCGAGGTCGGCCGACTGCTCCGGGCCGATCGCCGTCACGGGGAAGAGGCGTCGGGTCCGATCCACCGATCCGACGACCTCGCCCGGCTCCGCGAGGGCGAGTCCGGCGCCGGTGGCAACGTAGACCTGCTCGGCCACGTCGGCGTCGAGCGCGTAGGGCACGAACGGCGGCACCGCCACGGTGGCGATCGTCTCCGACAGGTCCGCGCCCAGGGCGATCGGCAGGTAGACCGCCGACTCGACCCACGGGCCCGGCACGGCGTGGTTGCCGAGGCGGTCGAAGGCGAGCACGATCTCGACGGGGGTCGCGCCCGACTCGGGATCGGCCAGTGCGGTCACCCCCTGCTCGGCGAGTCGTGCCCACAGCGCGAGGCCCGGGGCGTGGTCGCCCTCGGCCCAGGCCCGGGCGACGGCGACGGTGTCGGAGGCCGCGAGCAGCGAGTCGAGCGACGACGCGAAGTCGCGCTGATCGGTGGAGAGGACGAACTTCATTTCTGGGCCGCCTTCGGCTCGCGCGGGAGACCGAGGATGCGCTCGGCGATGATGTTGCGCTGCACCTCGTTGGTGCCGGCGTAGATCGGGCCGGACAGCGAGAACGTGTAGCCGTCGAGCCACGTCGACTCGACCTCGGCCTCCGCGCCGCGCAGCTCCAGAGCGGTCTCGTGCAGCGCGATGTCGAGCTCGGACCACCAGACCTTGTTGACCGATCCGGCCGCTCCCATCTCGCCGCCGTCGGCGAGCCGGGTCACGGTGCCCCAGGTGTAGAGCCGATAGGCCTGGGCCTTGATCCAGGCGTCGACGACACCGTCGGCCGCCACCGCCGGCGCGTCGGGGGTCGCGCGGTAGAGGTCGACCAGACGGTCGACGGCAGCGCAGAAGCGGCCGGGGGAGCGCAGCGACAGGCCACGCTCGTTGCCGGCGGTGCTCATCGCGACGCTCCAGCCTGCGCCCGGTGCTCCGAGCACGTCGGCGTCCGGCACGAAGACGTCCTCGAAGAAGATCTCCGCGAAGCCAGCCTCGCCGTCGAGCTGGGCGATCGGGCGCACGGTGATGCCCGGCGCGTCCAACGGGAAGAGGTAGTAGGTCAGACCCTGGTGGCGCGCGGCGTCCGGGTCGGAGCGGAACAGGCCGAAGCCCCAGTGGGCGAAGGAGGCTCGCGACGACCAGGTCTTCTGCCCGTTGAGCACCCATCCGCCTCGCTCGTCGTCGCGGCGCGCGGTCGAGCGCAGCGAGGCGAGGTCGGACCCGGCCTCGGGCTCGGACCAGCACTGCGCCCAGACCTGCTCGCCGGTGGCCATCGACGGGAAGAACCGGTCCTGCTGCTCGGGGGTGCCGTGGTCGAAGAGGATCGGCGCGAGCAGGAAGATGCCGTTCTGCGAGACGCGACCGGGCGCGCCGGCGCGGTAGTACTCCTCCTCGAAGATCACCCATTCGATCAGCGAGGCCTCGCGACCGTGGTACTTCGTCGGCCAGGACACCACCGACCAACGGGCGTCGGCGAGCGTGGCCTCCCACTCCTGGTGGGCCGCCCAGCCGGCCTCGGTGTCCATCGACGGCAGCGGCTGTGCCGGCACGTTGGCAGCGAGCCAGGCCCGGGCCTCGGCCTGGAAGGCCAGCTCGGACTCGGACAGGGACAGGTCCATCAACGGCTCCTGAGTTCGGTCTTGAGCACCTTGCCCGACAGGTTGCGCGGCAGCGCGTCGACGAACTCGACCTGGCGGGGCACCTTGAAGTTGGCCAGACGTTCCTTGCAGTACGCGATCACGTCGTCGCGTGCGAGCCTCGCGTCGCCGGCCAGCACGACGTACGCCGCTCCGACCTCGCCCATCCGCTCGTCGGGCACGCCGACGACGGCGACGTCGGCGACGCCCTCGAGCCGGGCCAGGGCCTGCTCGATCTCGGCGGGATAGACGTTGAACCCGCCGGAGATGTACATGTCCTTGAGCCGGTCGGTGATGGAGAGGTTGCCGTCGGCGTCGAGGATGCCGATGTCGCCCGTGTGCAGCCACCCGTCGGCATCGATCGCGGCCGACGTCGCTTCGGGGTCGTCGAGGTAGCCGAGCATCACGTAGTCGCCGCGCACCAGGAGCTCGCCCTCCTCGCCGATGCGGATCTCCATGCCGGGGATCGCCCGCCCGCAGGTCGTGGCCACCAGGTCGGCCGGGTCGCCCTCGCGGCACATCGTCACGACGACGGCCTCGGTCATCCCGAACGCCGTCACGACCTGGTCGATGCCGAGCTCGTCGCGCATCCGCTCGATGAGCACCACCGGCACCACGGCGGCGCCCGTGACCGCCAGGCGCAGCGACGACAGGTCCCGGCCCGCTCTCCCGGGGGCCGTGAGCAGCGACTGGTAGATCGTGGGGGCGCCGGGCAGGACGGTGATCTGCTCGCGCTCGATCAGCTCCATCGTCGCCTCGAGGTCGAAGGTCGCGACGGGGTAGAGCGTCGCCCCGGTCAGCAGCCCGACGACGATGCCGATCTTGTAGCCGAAGGAGTGGAAGAACGGGTTGACCACGAGGTAGCGGTCGTCCTGGCGCACCCCGCCGAGCTCCGCCCACGCCCGGGCGACGCCGATGGTCTGGCGGTGCGCCGACATCGCACCCTTCGAGCGGCCGGTGGTGCCGGAGGTGAAGAGGATGTCGGCGACGTCGTCGGGGCTGCACTCCGCGTGCTCGACGGCCGTGCCCCGAGCCGCCGCGACCACCAGGTCGGCCAGGGACGAGACGAGCGATGCCTCGACCCCGGCCTCGACGAGCTCGCCCGACTGGTCGCGGCCCAGGAAGCCCTGGTCCACCACCACCAGGGTGGCGCCGGTGCGCTCGACGACGTCGGCGACCTCGGCCCCGACGTAGCGCGAGTTGACGGGCACCAGCACCGCGCCGGCGTACGACACCGCGAGCGCTGCGATCGCCCAGTCGGTGCTGTTCGGACCCCACAGCACGATGCGGTCGCCGCGGCGGACGCCGGCCTCCACGTAGTGCGCCGCCGTGAGCTCGACGTGGCGCAGCAGCTCGGCGTAGCCGAGCGTGCGCTCGCCCTCGACGTACGCCGGATGGTCGCCGAAGCGCTCCGCGGCGTCTCGGAGCAGGGCGGGGAGTGTGTCCGTACCAAGCATTTGC
>WLIH01000374.1 GCA_009702305.1 Actinomycetota bacterium
GAGACCGAGCAGGCCGACGCTCAGCGAGACCCACCAGTCGTCGAAGCTCACGAGACGGCTCCGAGTCGGTCGATCTCGCTCCGGATCGCCGCGACCAGTGCGGGGTCGAGCAGGTGGGCCGAGCCCGGCACGACGGTCAGGGTGACCTCGTCGCCGAGCAGTCGGTGGGCGGCGCGAGCCACCTCGACGCTCGCCGCGGTGTCGTGCTCGCCCCACACCATCGCGACCGGCACGCCGTGCGCGGCCATCGCTGCGAGCTGCTCGCTGTAGTCCTCGTTGACGGTGCGCACCAGCACGTCGCGCATGACGCCTTGGGCGGCGCGGTAGTCGGCCGATCCGTGCTTCTGGCGCTGGGCCTCCATCCGGGCGTCGCCGAGCAGGCCGCGACGGTGCAGGGCACGCGCGATGCGATAGCCGCGGGCCGGTCGGCCACCGCCGGGTCCGCGCAGCAGGGGCACGCCGGTGAGCACGACACCGCGCACCAGCTCGGGCGAGCGCGCTGCCAGCTGCACGGCGACGCGACCGCCGAACGAGTGCCCGACGAGCACCGGCCGGTCGAGGTCGACGAGGATCTCGCCGACCCAGGCGGCGTACTCCTGGCTGCCCCAGGCCTCCTCGGGCGCGGGGGTCGCGCCGAAGCCCGGCAGGTCGAGAGCCAGGGCGTCGCTGCCGTCGAGGGTGCTCGCCCAGTCGAGGCGGGTGCGTCCCCAGCCGTGCAGAGCGACCGCGCGCGGGGCGCCGGAGCCGAACTTCTCGGCGAACGCGCGTCCGTGGAGCAGGGTGGTCAGCACAGCGACGACCCTACTGGTGCCGTGGCCGTGGAGCCGGGAGGGCACGACTAGGCTCGCGTGCGTGAGCGAGCCCGCTGTCCCGTCCCCGCCGTCCCCCTCGGGGCAGCTGCGCCCCGCGACCGTCGCGGTGATCGCCGGCCGCCCGGCGCACGTGCCCGACGAGCCGCTCAACGTGCCGATCACCATGGCGGCGACCTACGTCGCGGGCGGCGACCTCGAGTACGGCCGCTACGCCAATCCGACCTGGACGGCGTTCGAGGACGCGCTCGGCGCACTGGAGGGTGGTCGCTGCCTGGCCTTCGCCTCGGGCCTGGCCGCCGTCAGCACCGTCCTCGACCTGGTCGCCCAGGGCGGCAAGGTCGTGGCACCCGCCCACTCCTACACCGGCACCCTGCTCCAGCTCGCCGACCTCGAGGCGCGCGGTCGGATCGTCACCCAGCTCGTCGACATCACCGACACCGCCGCCGTCGCGGCGGCGTGTGAGGACGCGGCCCTGGTGTGGTTCGAGTCGCCGACCAATCCTGCGCTCGAGCTCGCCGACATCCCCGCCATCACCGCCGCCGCCCACGCCGCCGGGGCGTACGTCGTCGTCGACAACACCTTCGCAACCCCGCTGCTGCAGCGGCCGCTCGCCGACGGAGTCGACGTGGTCGTGCACTCCGCGACGAAGTACATCTCCGGTCACAGCGACGTGCTGATGGGGGCCGTGGTGACCTCAGACGACGACCTGCACGCCGTGCTCAAGGGTCGGCGCGAGCTGCTGGGGGCGATCCCGGGGTCCTTCGAGACGTGGCTCGCGCTGCGCGGCCTGCGCACCCTGCACGTGCGCGTCGAGCGGGCGCAGGCCAACGCCGCCGAGCTGGTGTCCCGGCTCCGCACGCACGGCGCGGTGAGCGAGGTCCGCTACCCCGGCTTCGGTGCGATCGTGTCGGTGGTGCTCGCCGGCGGCGCGATCGCGGCCGACCTGCTGACCCACCAGACCCGGCTGTGGGTGCACGCGACCAGCCTCGGCGGGGTGGAGTCGACGCTCGAGCGCCGCCGACGGTGGAAGGCCGAGCCCACGACGATCCCCGAGGGCCTGGTGCGGCTGTCGGTCGGCATCGAGGATGTCGACGACCTGTGGGCCGACCTCGGGCAGGCGTTGGACCGGCTGGTGGACCCGGTCTGAGGACTAGTCGGTCTCGGCCTTGGTGTTGCGGGCCAGGATCGCGTCCATCATCTCCTGGGCGGTCATCCGGCCGGCGACGACCTCGTCGACGTACTGCGCGACCGGCGCGTCCACGCCGGAGCGCTCGGCGAGGGCACGCAGGGACGAGCACGACTTGGCGCCCTCGGCGACCTGGCTGGTCGAGGCGTAGATCTCCGCGGTCGTCATGCCCTGGCCGAGCCTCTCCCCGAAGGTCCGGTTGCGCGAGAGCGGTGACGAACAGGTGGCGACCAGGTCCCCCAGGCCGGCGAGACCCATCAGGGTCAGCGGGTTGGCGCCGAGCTTCATCGCGAGCCGCGCGGTCTCCGCCAGGCCGCGGGTGATCAGCGAGGCGGTCGTGTTGTCTCCGAAGCCGAGCCCGACGGCCATGCCGACCGCGAGGCCGACGACGTTCTTGTAGGCACCGCCGAGCTCGCAGCCGAGCACGTCGACCGAGGTGTACGGGCGGAAGGCCGGGGTGTGGCATCGCTGCTGCAGCATCCGCGCGACCTCCTCGTCGGCGCAGGCCACGACCGAGGCGGCCGGCTCACGCCGGGAGATCTCCTTGGCCAGGTTGGGGCCGCTGATCACCGCGATCCGCTCAGGCCCCGCGCCGGTCACCTGGTGGATCACCTCGCTCATCCGGTCGAGGCTGCCGAGCTCGACGCCCTTCATGAGCGAGACGAGGACGGCGTCCGGCTCGACGTACGGCGCCCAGGCGGTGAGGTTCTCCCGCAGGCTCTGCGACGGGGTCGCGAGCACCACCAGGTCGGCGCCGTGCAGCGCCTTCTCGACGTCGTGGGTCGCGGTGACGCTCGGCGGGAGCTCGACCCCGGGGAGGTACTCGGTGTTCTCCCGGCCCTCGTTGATCGCGTCGGCGACCTCGGCGCGGCGCGCCCAGAGGGTGACGTCGTTGCCGGCGTCGGCGAGCACCATCGAGAACGCTGTGCCCCAGGAGCCGGCGCTGAAGATCGCGACCTTGCCGGTGTTCGCCACGCTCATCGGGGGTCGCTCTCCTTCGGGTGGTCCTGGCCGGGCTGACCCTGACGGTACGGGTCGCCGGTCTCCGGGAGGCCCGCGGCGCGCATGTCGAATCGCTCGGTCGGCGCGGTCTCGCCGCGCACCTGCTCGACCAGGGACGTGATGGCGGACATGATCCGCGAGGTCGCCTCGGCGACGACGGCCGGGGTGTGCTCCTGGGCTGCGAGGTCGGCCAGGTCGAGCGGCTCCCCCACGATCATCGTGATCTTCTTGCGCGGGAAGAGGTCGGGTCGCTTCGCGTACGGCGCCAGCAGCTCCTGGGCGCCCCACTGGCCGACCGGGAGCACCGGGCAGCCGGTCTCGAGGGCGATCCGGGCGGCGCCGGACTTGCCGGTCATCGGCCACCCGCCGGGATCGCGGGTGATGGTGCCCTCGGGGTAGACGACGACCAGCTCTCCGGCCCGCACGGCGGCGACAGCGGCCGAGAACGCTCCGGTCGCGTTGCTGCTCAGCCGCTCCACCGGGATCTGGCCCGCCGCCGTCATGAAGAACCGCATGAACCTGCCCCGGAAGAGCCCCGACTTGGCGAGGTAGCGCGGCAGCCGGCCATGGTCGTAGACCAGGTGAGCGGCCGTCAGCGGGTCGACGTGCGAGATGTGGTTGACCACCAGCAGGCACCCGCCCGAGACCGGGATGTGCTTCCCGCCGCGCCACTCGTGGGTGGTGGTCGCGAGCAGCGTGGGCTTCACGATCGGCACGGCGATGCTCCACGCCCAGCCTCGCGGCTGCTGCA
>WLIH01000375.1 GCA_009702305.1 Actinomycetota bacterium
GTGCCGCTCCGCACGCCGCCACCAGTTCCGCCAGGGGCACGGACCGGGCCCACGATCGTGGTGCCGCCGTTGTTGCCGAGCGCGCTACCACCGGACACCGAAGCGCCGCCGGCACCGATCGTGAGGGCGGTCAGATCGCTCGCCCGCATCCAGCCCTGGAAGCACGCACCGGACCCACCCCCGACCGACTGCACGTTGATCGTCAGGGCGCCCGAGCCGCCGCCGGCTGCGGCCACGACGTAGACCCAGTCCACGGGCCACGTGAGCCCGGTCTGCGACGACGTGTAGGTCTGGCGCAGCGTGAGCCCCGCCGGGACCGCGGGGGAGGGGATGAACGAGGGAGAAGGGGCAGCCGACGCACCGGCCGGGATCTGAGTGAACCCCATCAGGACGTCACCCCCGAGATGTGGAGCTTCACGTCGGTCGCGGCCGACGCCGACGCCTGAATGATCTTCGTGGCCGTCAGCACCTGCCGCACGTTGTCGTACTGGTGCGTCGTCTTCCCGGGGATGTTGACGTCCTTGGCGTACTCGACCCCGTCGAGCAGGATCGTGTACGTGCGCGACGCGGCGTTCGTGTTCACCACCACGATCGAGGTGAGCACCACGGTCTTGGTCGCAGGCACGGTGTAGACCGTGGCCGGCGCGGCGGCCATCGAGGTCCGTACGAGCTGGGTCACGTAGTTGAGCAGCGGCATCAGATCACTCCCATCAGCACGAACGGCATGAACTCTTCGTCGATCACGGTCACCACGGCGGCCCTCGACGCGGACCCGCCCGTCGCGAGCAGCGTCGAGATCTGCCCGTCGCTGGTCCCGAGGTCCGCGACCACGAGCGCCGCGGCCTGGTCACGCAGCACCTGCGTCTGATCACGCAACGCCACGAGGCTGGTGCGGATCTGCTCAGCAGCGGCGAAGAACTCGCCCTGATAGGTCGGGGCGAGGTACTGCTCGGGGGCGATGTCGGCCAGGTCCCGGTTCGCGTCGATCCCGAACAGGCCCGAGTTCCACACCGCGACCGTGCGGTCACGTGCCTTGCGGAACAGCACCCACACCCGGTACTGAATCCCCGTCGGCGACACGTCCGCGGCGTAGTTCGAGAACCCCACCAGCCCCGACACCGAGAACGACCCATCAGCGGCCGGGGTGATCTGCTGATCACCGAGCAGCAGACGGTGGTTCGCGCGGTCGTAGATCACGCCGTCAGCGGTGACCGAGGACTCGATGAACACCTGATACCCCGAGGCCTGGTCACCGAGGAGCTGGGTCAGGTTCCCGGTCAAGGTGTACGTCAGCAGCGCCATCGGCCCCGCCTCCTCCGTGGTTGTGCGGTGGGTGGTCCGTGCGCCGGTCAGCGCAGGAAGGTCTGAACCGACGTCGTCGGCGGGTTCTCGAGGGCCTCGATCACGTCACGCAACGTGCGTCGCGCACGCCGTGTCGGTGACAGCGACACCTCGCGGGCGCCGTCCTCGTAGGACACCTCGCCGATCAGGCCGTCCATGACGCCCTCACCCGAGAGCCGACCCAGCCGGCCCGGGATGCCCACGATGCGCACCACCTGACCGGCCTGCACGAGCGACAGGTCGCCCGGGTCGCCGGCCACCGTGGTGAGCTTCGACGGTGTCGCCGAGACCTGGTTCAGCCACGTCGGCTGCGCCGCAGTCGCGAGCACCTGATCGGCGTACGACGTGGCAGTGACGGCCGAGATCGTGCCCAGGTTTGTGAGGTTCAACGGCAGCTCCTTGGTGCCGTAGCGCGCCTTCGCCGCCGTGTTCGTGCGGGTCACGGTCGCCAACCCGCCAGGGCCCAGGTAGCGGGCCACGACCACGGTCGCGAGTTCGTCCCGGGAGAGCCCGATCTCCACATCGGAGCCGTCCAGCACCCACCGCGGTGTCGTCGGGTCCGTCGTCGAGAACGCCCGCCCGTAGGCGTCGACACCCCACCGCGTCAACGTCGTGTCGTGGAACGGGGTCAGCAGCGCCGAGAGCTTGTTGACCTGCACGGCGGCCCCATCACCGAACGTGACCGCCGGGAACACGGACCCGTTCGACCACCCCAGCCCGCGGTTGATGGCCTCGGCCACCGCGACCGAGATCGTGGTCGTCGGGTTCCCCGACGAGTCGAGCGCCAAGAAATCGTCAGCGAGCTGCGACAACGACACCGCCTCGAACGTCCACGGGTCACCGCGCTGCACATCGGCCAGCACCCCCGTCAGCAACGGGGTGCCGCCCTGCACCACCTGCACCGGCTGCCCAACTACCAGGCGGGCGTCGTCGAACGCGAACGGCAGCGAGTGCGACCACGACGCCCGCACCGGTCCGCACGGGCCAGACCCCCACCGCGACGACCAACCCAGCCCCGACACCACGCCCGGCAAGCTCGCGGCCCACGTGTCGCCGATTCGCACCTCCGCCACACCACACCCCCCGACCTCGCCGTACGCCGTGCTGGTCCTAGCTGGCTGCTCGCGTGTGGTACTGCGCGTAGTACGAGATCTCGCTCGACGCCCCCGACACGTTCGGGGTCGCGACGTAGATCCGCATCAGCCGCGGAGCGAACACGTGCCGCCCCGGGACCACCAGGTCCGGCAGCACCACCGCGCGGGCGTTCGTGCGCGCGTCATCGACACCACGCAGCCACGCCCCGCCGATCCGCTCCGTCGAGGGCGCATCCACCCACACCCGCGTCGAATCACCCGACGCCGACCCGGTGCCGTTCCCGACCGCGGCGATCGTGACCGCCGCCGTCGTCGGCGCCAGCACGACCTCGTCGACCGCCCCAGAGCCGGCCGTGACCTTGAACTGGATCCGGACCACCGCGGACGAATCCGGGTTCGGTAGGGACGGCAACTCGATGCGCCCAGCCGAGACCCACCGCAACGCCGAGCTCGAGGCCTTCGTGTCGCCCTCCGTGGTCACCACCGGCCCGACCGCGACCCCGCCGATCACGAGCTGCGCCTGCGCCGCGAACGTCACCGACCCCGAGTTCGTCGCGTGCAACCACAACTCGAACGCACCCGAGGTGATCGAGGAGAGCGGCACATCGACCGCGAGACCCGTGTACGTCGTGCCCAGCGCCGACGTGGTCGCATTCAACGCCACCAACCCGGTCGCCGGGTCCGACGACCCAGCCGACTGGTAGCCCGCGACCCGGCACGCCGGCATGAACGTCGCCGGCTGATCACGCGCACCCGTGGTCAGGACCAGCACGTTGCCCAGCGCCGCCGTCGAAGGCGCCTTGACCGCGATCGACCCCGGCGCCCGCACAGCACCCGTGATCGCCACCGTCGCCAGGCTGTGCCGCGAGGTCACCGACGTGTCCGCGAACGACAGGTTGTCGTACCAGACCGACGGGACACCCGCGGCGCCAGAGCGCTGCACCTGCCGGTGCGCGAACCGGATCGCGGAGACCACCATCCCCGCGGGCAGCATCGGCAGCACCGCGTACCGCACGAACCCCGCAGCAGCACCACCCGCAGTGCCCAGGTACTCCACCGCCGAAGGGACCACCGACGCCAACGTCTTCCCGGTCGTGCCGATCATGTCCATCCGCACCAGACCAACCGGCTTCGCGGCATAGCCCAACGTCGACAGCGACGAGTGCCGCACCGCGATCGAGAACGACCCGCCACCAGCCGGCACCGAGTAGGGGCTGCTCAACGTCAGCGTGTCCTCGTTCTCGAACACCCGCACCGGCCGCGCCGCCGACGTGTCCAGACCCACCGCCTCGGACTCGACCTGCACCGAGTA
>WLIH01000376.1 GCA_009702305.1 Actinomycetota bacterium
GGTCGCGCTCTCCTCGGCGACGATGCGCTCCGCCGCCTGCTCGGCAGCAGCCTGCTCCGCGCGCAGCCTCAGCCCGGCCGCGCGCTCGGCGGCCAGCGTCAGCTCGACGATGCGGGCTTGGAGCTCCTCGACACTCGGGCCGTCCGGCTCCGCGCGTCGTCGCCAACGGCGTCCGGAGGTGTCGCCGGCCGGGGCGGGAGGCTCGCTGGTGGCGCTCATCGAGGCGAATGCTACTGAAGTTGGTGCCCGTCGTGGGGTAACAGGAGCGTTCCGAGTCCGCGCCGTGGCCGAGCCGTGGCCGTCAGTAGACCAACGCCTGGACGCCGTCGCCCAGGACCTCCTCGGCGAAGAGCGCGGCGCCCGCGAGACGGACGCCGTCGCGGACGTCGTCGGCGGTGATCGCGCGCCGTGCGGCGCACTGCGTGCACACCGTCACCCGCCCCGCGGCGAGCACGACGTCGAGCA
Organism: Actinomycetota bacterium; assembly: GCA_009702305.1. GTDB lineage: Bacteria > Actinomycetota > Actinomycetes > Propionibacteriales > Nocardioidaceae > Nocardioides. The sequence continues at coordinate 466 of WLIH01000376.1, forward strand.
GCTGGTCGACCGGTGTCGCGTGCTCCAGGCCGAGGTCCGGGCCGCGGCCGGTGACGGCGTACGACGCTGCCTCGCCGGTGAGCCACAGCGACACCTCGGCGCCGGCGGCGACCGCGGCGGCGGCGACGGTGAACGCCTGGTTGGCGCGCTCCGGGTCGTCCTGAGCGCAGGTGACCTTGACGACGAGTGGGCGCGGCATGAGGCCCACACTAGAGTTGCGGCGTGTTCCACATCCCGGAGAACCTCCACCCCGACTGCGGCCCGGTCGCCTGGCTGCTCGGGCACTGGGTGGGCAACGGCAAGGGCGACTACCCGACCATCGAGGGTTTCGAGTACGGCCAGGAGCTGGTCTTCCAGCAGGACGGCCGACCGTTCTTCCACTACTTCGCGCGCTCCTGGATCGTCGACGCCGAGGGCGAGAAGGTCCGCGAGGCCGCCCAGGAGACCGGCTTCCTGCGGTGCCGACCCGATGGCGAGATCGAGCTGCTGCTGACGCACAACACCGGCTTCGCCGAGATCTGGTACGGCCGTGCGGCCGAGGGCAAGGTCGAGCTCCACACGGCCGGGGTGAGCTACACCGACTCGGCCAAGGAGGTCACGGCCGGTCACCGGCTCTACGGCAACGTCGAGGGCGAGCTGCTCTACGCCTACGACATGGCGGCGATGGGCCAGGATCTGCAGCCGCACCTGTGGGCCCAGCTGCGTCGGGCGTGACGCCGTGAGCGACGACCTGCGCAGCAAGCTCCGTGGCAGCGGCTACCGGCTGACGCCGCAGCGCGAGCTGATCCTGCAGGCCGTCGAGCGGCTCGGGCACGCGACGCCCGACGAGGTGCTCGCCGAGGTGCGCACGACCTCGTCGGCCGTCAACGTCTCGACGGTCTACCGCACCCTCGAGGTGCTCGAGCAGCTCGGACTGGTTCGCCACGCCCACCTCTCCGACCGCGCCCCGACGTACCACTCCGTCACCGATCACGAGCACTTCCACCTGGTCTGCCGGAATTGTCAGCGTGTGGTCTCCGTTGACGCTCACGTGGCCGACGGCCTCGTCGCCCGGCTGGGCGAGGAGCTCGGCTTCGTCCCGGATCTCGGTCATCTGACCGTGTTCGGACGCTGCTCCGACTGTGAGGACACCCCATGACCAGCCCCCTGCTCGCCCTGCCCGGCGCCGTCTCCGGCAACGGCGTCGACGCGCCGGTGGCCGCGCACTACGGCTCCTTCAACGTCGAGCAGCGGGCGCTGGAGGCCGGCGAGGGGTTCGTCGACCTCTCGCACCGTGACGTGGTCAGGATCTCCGGTCCCGACCGCTCCACCTGGCTGCACGCCATCACGACCCAGCACTTCCTCGCGCTCGAGCCCCGCCAGTGGACCTCCGGCCTCGTGCTCTCCCCGCAGGGCCACATCGAGCACGCGTTCACCGGCTACGACGACGGCGAGGCGTTCCTCGCCCACACCGAGCCCGGTGCCGCGGCCGGCCTGCTCGGCTACCTCGAGCGGATGAAGTTCATGACCCGCGTCGAGCTGGCCGACGTGACGGCCGATCTCGCGGTGACCTGGCGGCCGCGGGGCTACGACCTCGTCCCGCGCGACCGGCTCACGGCGTACGCCGAGGCGGCCGGCCCGGCTGCGGGGCTGTGGGCCTTCGAGGCGCTGCGGATCGCTCGCGGCGAGCCGCGCGTGGGTCTCGACACCGACGTGCGCACGATCCCGAACGAGGTCGGTCTGATCGGTCCCGCCGTGCACCTCGACAAGGGCTGCTACCGCGGGCAGGAGACGGTCGCCCGCGTGCACAACCTCGGCCGACCGCCGCGCCGGCTCACCCTGCTGCACCTCGACGGCAGCGAGAACAGGCTGCCGGCCCACGGCGCCGACCTGTTCATGGGCGACAAGAGCGTCGGTTTCGTCGGCACGTCAGCGCGTCACCACGAGCTCGGACCGATCGCACTGGCGATGCTCAAGCGCAACGTGCCGGTCGATGTGACCGTCATGGTCGACGGCCTCATCGCAGCCCAGGAAGTGATCGTCGACCCCGAGGTCGGCCTGCACTTCCGCCCTGCGCGCTGACCGAGATCGGCAGTCCGACACAAGGGCGCCCTTATCGGCGGTGCCGAGGGGCGCCCTTGTGTCGGACTATCCCGCGGGCCGGAGGTACATCACGTGGGTGTCGGCCGCGGCATGGGTGAAGCCGAGGCTGGAGTAGACCGCGACAGCGGGGGCGTTGTCGGACTCGACGTAGAGCAGCACCTCGCGCGCCCCACCGTCGTGGAGGTGGTGCAGGCCGGCGAGAGTGAGGACCTTGCCCAGCCCGTGGCCCTGGGCCGCCGGGTCGACGCCGACGACGTAGACCTCGCCGAGGGTGGGTGAGTGGCGCTTGGTCCAGTGGAAGCCCGCGACCGTGCCCTCGACCGAGGCGATCAGCAGCCCCGCTGGGTCGAACCATGGCTGCGCCATCCGCTCGGCGAGCTCCGCGGCGTCCATCGACCCCTGCTCGGGGTGGTGGGCGAACGCCGCCGCGTTGATCCGCAGGACCGCCGCCTCGTCGCCGGGGGCGAAGGAGCGCACGCTCACGCCCGGACCCGGCTGTACCGGGGCGAGGGGGAGCGCCGCGCTACGCCGCATCACCCACAGGTCGCGGACCCGGTCGAAGCCGTACGCCGACGCGAGGGCCGCGGCCGCGGGGTGGTGGCCGTGCGACCAGGCGCTGAGCGGGCCGGGGGTCTCGCCGAGCACCGAGACGAGCAGCGAGCGGCCGACGCCCCGACCGCGAGCCTCCGGGTGGACGACCAGGCGCAGCTCGCCGTCGGCGACGACGGCGAGGCCGCCGTCGCGCAGGATCACGCGGGCGCGCTCGGGATGGTGCTCCAGCAGCCGCAGGGTCGCCTCGTCGAGCGGCGCCGCGCCGTCGTGGTGCTCAGCGGCGCGAGCGATCCGCTCGAGGGAGTCCACCTCAGGCGTCGACGGACTCCGCCACCATCGCGGCGTCGGTGGCGGTCTTGTCCTTGGTCGGCAGCACGAAGCGGTAGCCGACGTTGCGGACGGTGCCGATGAGCGTCTCGTTCTCGACGCCGAGCTTGGCGCGGAGCCGGCGCACGTGGACGTCGACGGTGCGGGTGCCGCCGAAGTAGTCGTAGCCCCAGACCTCCTGGAGCAGCTGCTGGCGGCTGAAGACCCGGCCCGGGTGCTGGGCGAGGAACTTGAGCAGCTCGAACTCCTTGAACGTGAGGTCGAGGGAGCGCTGGCCGATCTTCGCGGTGTAGGTGGCGTCGTCGACGACGAC
>WLIH01000377.1 GCA_009702305.1 Actinomycetota bacterium
AGGTAGATCGTCTGGTCGACCGGACAGTAGAACGGTCCGACGTCGGAGGTGGCGTCGCCGCAGCCGGTGCCGGTGCCGTCGGTGACGGTGACGATGGCCTGCTCCGGCTCGAAGCGAGAGCCGAGCTCGTCGCTCCAGTAGTCGAACAGTGAGTTCTCGACCGCCACCCGGGCGCAGTCGCTCGAGCTGTTGGCGTCCTCTCCGGTCTCGCAGTCGGCATAGCGTCCGGTGTCCGCCATCCGACTCGTGTCGTACGCCGACCCGCCGGCGCCGCCGATGCACTGCGTCAGCACCAGGTAGAGCACGACCACGATCACGCCGACGACGCCTCCGCCGCCTGCCAGGTTGGTCGGGATCGGGATGCTCGCGCCTGAGCCACCGCCGCTGCGCCGACCCCGGCCGACGTCGCGGGTGCGATCGGTGTCGAGGCGGGCCTTGGGGTTGAAGCGCATCGCGGCTCCTGTGTCGCATCGCACGGGCTCGTGGTCCGGACACGCCGCGAGCGCACCTAGGATAGGTGTCCTCATGATCACCGCCCACCAGCTCGAGGTCCGCGCGGGGGCCCGACTCCTCATGGAGGACGTGTCCTTCCGCGTCTCCGCCGGCGACAAGGTCGGCCTCGTCGGCCGCAACGGCGCCGGCAAGACGACCCTCACCAAGATCTTGGCCGGGGAGGCTCAGCCCGCCGGCGGCAGCGTGACGTCCTCGGGCGAGGTCGGCTACCTCCCGCAGGACCCGCGCATCGGCGACCCGGAGGTGCTGGCGCGCGACCGGATCCTGTCGGCTCGCGGGCTCGACGACGTCGTACGCCGGCTGCGGGCCGCCGAGATCGACATGGGCAGCGACGACCCGGCCGTCGCCGAGAAGGCCATGAAGCAGTACACCCGCGCCGACTCCGAGCTGCATGCCGGCGGTGGCTACGCAGCCGAGTCGGAGGCTGCGACGATCGCGGCCAGCCTCGGCATCGCCGACCGGATCCTGGGCCAGCAGCTCAAGACGCTCTCGGGTGGTCAGCGCCGTCGCGTCGAGCTGGCGCGCATCCTCTTCTCGGCCGCCGAGATCCTGATCCTCGACGAGCCCACCAACCACCTCGACGCCGACTCGATCGTGTGGCTGCGCGACTTCCTCAAGAGCTACAGCGGTGGCTTCATCGTGATCAGCCACGACAACGAGCTGCTCGAGGCGACCGTCAACCGCGTCATGCACCTCGACGCCAACCGCACGGCGATGGACGTCTACAACATGGGCTGGCGCAATTACCAGACCCAGCGCGAGACCGACGAGAAGCGCCGCAAGCGCGAGCGCACCAACGCCGAGTCCAAGGCGAAGACGCTCACCGACCAGGCCAATAAGATGCGCGCCAAGGCCAGCAAGGCCCAAGCCGCGCAGTCGATGCTCAAGCGGGCCGAGAAGATGATGGCCGGCCTCGAGGGGGAGCGCGCGGCCGACAAGGTCGCCAGGATCAAGTTCCCGGCCCCGGCGCCCTGCGGCAAGACCCCGCTGATGGGCGAGGAGCTGTCGAAGTCCTACGGGTCCCTCGAGGTCTTCCTCGACGTCGACCTGGCCATCGACAAGGGCTCGCGCGTCGTCATCCTCGGACTCAACGGCGCCGGCAAGACGACGATGCTGCGCATCCTGGCCGGGGTGGACAAGCCCGACACCGGTCGGGTCGTGCCGGGCCACGGCCTCAAGGTCGGCTACTACGCCCAGGAGCACGAGACGCTCGACACCAGCCGCACCGTGCTGGAGAACATGCAGAGCGCCGCGCCCCAGCTCACCGACACGGAGGCCCGCAGCGTGCTCGGCTCCTTCCTGTTCTCGGGCGACGACGCCAACAAGCCGGCGGCCGTGCTCTCCGGCGGCGAGAAGACCCGCCTCGCCCTGGCCAGCCTGGTGGTCTCGAGTGCCAACGTGCTGCTCCTCGACGAGCCCACCAACAACCTCGACCCTGCCTCGCGCGAGGAGGTGCTGGCCGCGATCCGGACCTACGAGGGCGCGATCATCCTGGTCACCCACGACGAGGGCGCCGTGCGGGCCCTCGAGCCGGACCGGGTGCTGCTGCTGCCCGACGGCGACGAGGACCTCTGGAACGACGGCTACGCCGACCTGGTCTCGCTGGCCTGACCAGCCGCTGGACCTACGGGCCGGTGAGCGGTCGGACGGGATCTGCCGACAGCGCTGTCGGTGGTCGTTCCTAGACTCCGTCCATGACCCCTGACGAACTCGCCGCGGCCGGGCTCCGGCTCGACGTCGACGGTGCCGTGGCCACGGTGACCCTCGACCGGCCGGCCGTGCGCAACGCCCAGACCCCGGCGATGTGGCGCGCTCTCGCGGCGATCGGTGCCTCCCTGGGCGAGGACGTGCGTGTCGTGGTCGTCCACGGCGCCGGGCCGGGCTTCTCGGCCGGTCTCGACCGGTCGATGCTCAGTCCCGGCGGCGGACCGGACGGGGCCGAGACGGTCGCCGACCTGCTCGCGATGAGCGACGAGCAGATGTCGGCGACGATCGACGACTACCAGCGGGGCTTCACCTGGCTGCGCGACCCGCGCTTCGTCTCGATCGCGGCCGTCCACGGCCACGCCGTCGGCGCCGGCTTCCAGCTCGCCCTCTCCTGCGACCTGAGGGTGGTCGCCGACGACGCGTCGTTCTGCATGAAGGAGTCGGCTCTCGGCCTGGTGCCCGACCTGACGGGAACAAAGCCGTTGGTCGAAGCGGTTGGCTACGCGAGGGCGCTGGAGATCTGCGCCACGGCACGCACGGTGTCCGCCGACGAGGCGGTCCGGATCGGCCTGGCGCTCACGGCGGTGCCGCTCGAGGAGCTGCAGTCCACCGTGGACCATCTCGTCAGTGCCCTCACCGCACCGCCGGCCGGTGCGGTCCGAGAGACCAAGGCACTCCTGCAGAACGCCGCCGCGTCGTCCCTGGACGAGCAGCGGCGGCTGGAGCGGGAGGCCCAGGGGCGTCGCTTCCGCGAGGTGGCCGGGCCATCGAGCTGAGGAGGACACCATGTCGATGATGAACGGCGGCGCCGTGTGGCGTCAGCTGCGCGCGGACCGCAGCGTGGTCGACAACCGGGTCTCGCGCGACACCGTGCGCCGGGTCATCGGCTTCGCGGGGCCGCATCGCCGGTTGATCAGCGTGTTCCTGGCCGTGATGGTGGTCGACGCGGCCGGCGTGGTCGTGACCCCGCTGCTGGTGCAGCGGATCGTCGACGACGGCATCCTGCGCGGCGACACCCGTCTGGTCACGACGCTCGCGCTGGCGATGGCGGCGTTCGCGATCTTCAACGCGTGCCTGAGCGTGCTCGGCGGGTGGCTCTCGTCGCGGATCGGCGAGGGCCTCATTTTCGACCTGCGCACCCAGGTCTTCGGACACGTGCAGCGGCAGTCGATGGCCTTCTTCACGCGCACCCAGACAGGCGCGCTCGTCTCGCGGCTCAACAACGACGTGATCGGCGCCCAGCGGGCCTTCACCTCGACGCTCTCGGGCACCGTCTCCAACGCCATCGCCGTCTTGGTGGTCGGCGTGACGATGCTCGCCCTCAGCTGGCAGGTCACCCTGCTGTGCCTGTGCCTCTTCCCGCTGCTCTTCCTGACCTCGCGGATGGTCGGTGCGCGGCTCGCCGGCCTGACCCGGCAGCAGATGGACGGCAACGCCGACCTGGGCAACATGATGACCGAGCGCTTCAACGTCGGTGGCGCGATGCTGCTCAAGCTGTTCGGGCGTCGCCGCGAGGAG
>WLIH01000378.1 GCA_009702305.1 Actinomycetota bacterium
CCGCGACTCGGCCCGCAAGGCCGCGATCGAGCACGTCGACGACGACCCGTCCGAGCTGGCCTGACGAGCCGTCGCTCCTCAGGTCCCGTCGAGCAGGCGGACCAACCTGGCCGGGGCGAGCAACCGGTAGCTCTCGACCAGGAGCTCGGCCACCTCGATCCAGTCGGTGTCGTCGGCCAGCACCATCCCGACGACGGTCGGCGACCACGGCGGCTTGTAGTACGGCGGACCGGCGTGGGTCAGGGCGAGCAGCTCGTCGCCGCTCGCGTGAAAGGTGAGCGTGGTCGCAGGGCCCGACAGACCGGTCGCGTCGAGGTAGGCGGAGGCGTAGGGACGCTGCGCGACCAGGACGTGGGCGAAGGTCCGGCCCCGTACCCGCCACCGGACTCCGGTCCAGGCGTCCTCCTCGACGCTGGCCGGCAGCGACGCGGCGATCGCGCCCAGTCGAGAGACCACCGCCGGGGAGGGTTCGATGCGGTCGGACACGCCAGCCTCGGATCAGCCGAACGACATCCGGAAGCCCGACATCCGGAAGGATGCGATCGAGCGGCGTCCGTGCAGCCAACCCAGAGGTCCCTCCGGGTCGAACTCCCAGGACCCGAGGCAGGGCGCCGACTTGGCCGAGCCCTGCAGGGTCGCCGTCTTGTCCTCGGTGCCGCCGTCGATCGGCGGCTGCCAGGTGCCGCCCTTGAACGGCACTCGCGGCACGACGCGCGACACGTCCCGGAAGCGCGCGCGGGCGATCGGCCGACGCTCGATGCTGGCCGACCACTCGGTCGTCGAGACCGGGCCGCGGTAGCTCGCCTCGAGGGTGAAGTCGCACAGGCCCTTCGGGATCGCCCACAGCTCGCGACCACCGGCGACCGACTGCGGGGAGTCGACCCAGATGTCGGTGATCGACACCCGCCGTCCGTGCTCGTCGGTCGTCACCGGACGCGCGACCAGCAGCTCGGAGTAGGTCAGCGGGCTGCCCTCCTCGTAGCTCACGAACGCGGCGCCGTAGATCCCCGCGGGGCGGAGCTCGTCGACGGCGTCCTTGACGCGGAAGAGGGAGAGCCACAGGCTCCCCACCATCTGCCAGGGGGCGTCGGGGTAGTCGACCTTCTCGTACGACGATTCGGGGGCGTGCGTCATGGCCTCACCCTAGTGCGGCAGGGCGCCTCCGGTCAGGGCCGGAGCAGGTCGGGATCGGTGAAGATCTCCTCCTGCTGGCGGATCTCGTCGGCCAGCGCTCCGGGGAGGTCCGAGGTCATCCTCTCAGCGCCGGGCGAGCGTGGACCCAAGGTCTGCATCGCCCGGTCGATGGCGCCGGAGACGTCGATGAGCCGGGCTGCCATGACGTAGTCCTTGTCGAGCTCGCGGGCGACATACTTGCTCACGAAGCGACGCAGCTCGCCCTCGACCCCGGCGGCGTGCTTGGTCACCGCGGCACGCAGCCCCCGGGCCGTGAGGTGCACGGTGACGTCCGCCGCGCGCGGCGGGTCGATGTCGAGCACGATCGCGAGATCGGCGCGTGCTCGTGCGGTGATGACCAGCGGGATCTGGATCTCGGCCACGAACCGGTGCACGTCCATGCCGAGATCGAGCGCGAAGTCCAGCGACACGGGCAGGCGCACGTGGAAGGCGACGGGGTCGTCGTTGACCCGGTGCCCGACCGCGGTCCCGATCACGCCACGGGCGGTGACCTTCGCGATCCGGCCCGGTCCGACCCCCATCGGCCCGACGTCGATTGCCTGGCCGGAGAGCACATTGACCCCCGCCAGGACGCGCTGGGCGGAGACCGCCTGCCGGAAGAAGCCCACGCCCCACTCGGCGTAGCCGATCTCGCTCGTGACGTCCACGGGGAGATCCTGTCGTCAGTCCTCCGGGTCGTCCAGCCGGGCCAGCCAGGTCGCCAGCCGCTCGACCGGGGTCTCGAAGTCGGGGTGCAGGTCGACGAAGGTGCGCAGCTGCTCGGCGAGCCACGCCAAGGTGACCTCGTCGTCACCTCGGCGCTTCTCGAGCTCCTCGATGCCGCGGTCGGTGAAGTACATGGCTCCGTCTCCTGCTGGTGTGCTCGCTGGTGTGGCTGCGAACGACCGGGTCTCGACCCGCGGTCACTCACTGATCTCGATACGCCGGTCGCGATCTCGCACGCTCGATCGCGCGGCTACTCGATCTCGTGAGGACTCTGTCCCGGTCCTCGTGCCTCGGACCGAGACAGCTCACTGAAACGCGCGGTCGAGGAGGTCCTTCTGCTCGGCGGTGTGGCGCTTGACTGTGCCGACCGACGGCGAGGACGACTCGTCGCGCGTGATGCCCTCGACGTGGGCGTCGACCTCGGGCCAGACGTTGAGCGCGTAGTGCGGCCACGGACCGTTGTTGCGCGGCTCGTCCTGCACCCAGCGCACGGCCTTGAGGTGCGGGAAGCGGGCGATCTCGGCCTTGATGTCGTCGAGCGGGCGGGGGTAGAGCTGCTCGACCCGGGCGATCGCGAAGCGCTCGCTGTTCTCCCGCTTGGCGCGGTCGACCATCAGGTCCCAGGTCACGCGTCCCGAGCACAGCAGCAACGTGTCGACCTTGTCCGGGTCGGCGTCCGCGTCGCTGATGAACGGACGGAACGTGCCGGAGGTGAAGTCCTCGGGCTGCGAGGCGGCCTCCTTGCGCTTGAGCATCGACTTCGGCGTGAAGACGATCAGCGGTCGGTGGGTCGCGCCCAGCGAGTGCTGACGCAGCAGGTGGAAGTACGACGCCGGGGTCGAGGGCTGGGCGACGACGAACGCCTCGTCGGCGGCCATCGTCAAGAAGCGCTCGATGCGGGCCGAGGAGTGGTCGGGTCCCTGGCCCTCGTAGCCGTGGGGGAGCAGGAGCACGACCCCGGACTCCTGGCGCCACTTGGTCTTGCCCGAGCTGATGAACTCGTCGATGACGGTCTGGGCGCCGTTGACGAAGTCGCCGAACTGCGCCTCCCACAGCACCAGGGCCTCGGGGCGGGCCACGGAGTAGCCGTACTCGAAGCCGAGGGCGGCGTACTCGGAGAGCAGGGAGTCGTAGATGTAGAACTTCGCCTGGTCCTCGGTCAGGGCCGAGAGCGGGGTCCACTCGTCGGCGTTGACCCGGTCGATGATCGTGCCGAAGCGCGACACGAACGTGCCGCGGCGCGAGTCCTGACCGGCCAGGCGCACCGGACGACCCTCCATCAGCAGCGCACCGAAGGCGAGGATCTCGCCGGTGCCCCAGTCGATCGGGCCCTCGGTGATCGCCTTGGCGCGACGCTGCAGCTGCGGCATCACCTTCGGGTGCACGGTGAAGCCCTCGGGCGGGGTGACGTAGGCGTCGGAGATCCGCTTGAGCACCTCGAGGCTGATGGCGGTCTGCGTCTCCGCGGCCGGCTTGTCCGGGTAGTCGGGGACGGTCGTCCACTCCGAGGGCTGGCTCGTGGCGTCCTTGACCTCGGTGAAGACGCGCTCGAGCTGCTCCTGGTAGTTGCGCAGGACCTGCTCGGCCTCCTCGATCGTGATGTCGCCACGACCGATGAGCGACTCGGTGTAGAGCTTGCGCACCGACCGCTTCTGCTCGATCAGGTCGTACATCAGCGGCTGGGTGTACGACGGGTCGTCGCCCTCGTTGTGACCGCGGCGGCGGTAGCAGACCAGGTCGATGACGACGTCCTTGTTGAACGTCTGGCGGTACTCGAAGGCCAGCCGCGCCACCCGGATGCAGGCCTCGGGGTCGTCGCCGTTGA
>WLIH01000379.1 GCA_009702305.1 Actinomycetota bacterium
CACCTGACCCAGGTTCGCCGTGACGTCGACGTACGACGCGAGGGACGGGCGCGCCATCTCGGGCTCGAGGTGGTCACCATGACGGCCCGCGACATCCGCGAGCCGGGCGACTTCATCCGTCGACTGCACGATGCCTACGCCGCCGCTGACCGGCCGCGGGCGTTCTCCTGGACCATCGAGCCGCCCGAGCACTGGGTGGCCACCCGGTCGGTATCGCAGCGCCGGGCACTCGACGATTCGCAACGACGCCGACTGCTCCGCTACCGGTCAGGCTAAGCCTGACGCGGCGGGATAGTCCGTCACGAAATGGCTGTCCAGGAGCAACGCGGAGAGCCATTTCGTGACGGACTATCCCGTCCGGTCAGCTCACCAGCGCGTTGGCGGGGATCTCTCCCGCGTGGGCGAGGTCGACGGTGAGGTTCTCGCCGGTGGCGGGATCGAAGAGGTGCATCTTGGCGGCGTCGACCCAGATCTCGGCCTCCTCGCTCTCCTTGATCCGGCTCGAGCCGTCGAGCGAGACCACGAGCTGGGTGCGCAGCGCCTCGCCGTCGAGGTCCTTCTCGAGCTGGCGCAGCTGCGCCTCGACCTCGGGCGGGGCCTCGAACGGGATGTAGGCGTAGGTCTCGTTGCCGAGCCACTCCACGACCTCGACGGTCGCCTTGAACGTCGACGCGGAGCCCTGCTGCTCGGCGATGGCGGCGTCCTCGAAGTGCTCGGGACGGATGCCGGCGATCAGGAGCCCCTTGCCGGCGACCTTCTCGGCCTTGTCGGCCGGGATCTCGACGGATCCGAAGGGCAGCTTGACGCTGGTGCCGTCGACCTCGGCGGGCAGGAAGTTCATCGGCGGCGAGCCGATGAATCCCGCCACGAACAGGTTGCCAGGGTTCTCGTAGAGCTCGCGCGGCGACGCGAGCTGCTGGAGCAGACCGCGCTTGAGCACGGCGACGCGGTCGCCGAGAGTCATCGCCTCGGTCTGGTCGTGGGTGACGTAGACGGTCGTGATGCCGAGGCGCTTCTGCAGCCGGGCGATCTCGGTGCGCATCTGGCCGCGCAGCTTGGCGTCGAGGTTGGACAGCGGCTCGTCGAAGAGGAAGGCGTCGGCCTGCCGCACGATCGCGCGGCCCATCGCGACCCGCTGCCGCTGCCCACCGGAGAGATTGCCCGGCTTGCGGTCGAGGTGCTCGTCGAGCTCGAGGGTCTTCGAGGCGTCTCGGACCAGCCGGTCGATCTCCTCGTTGCTGGTCTTGGCCAGGCGCAGCGGGAAGGCGATGTTCTCGTAGACGGTCAGGTGCGGGTAGAGCGCGTAGTTCTGGAAGACCATGGCGAGGTTGCGCTCGCGGGGAGCGAGGTCGTTGACCCGCTTGTCGCCGATCATCAGGTCGCCGGACGTGATGTCCTCCAGCCCGACGATCATCCGGAGCAGGGTCGACTTCCCGCAGCCCGACGGGCCGACGAGGATCACGAACTCGCCGTCGGCGATGTCGATGGAGACGTCGTTGACCGCGGGGAAGCCGTCGCCGTACTTCTTGACGAGGTTCTTGAGCTGGATGCCGGCCATGGCTTACCCCTTCACCGCGCCGGAGGTCAGTCCGGCGACGATCTTGCGTTGGAAGACGAGGACGATGAGCACGATCGGCACGGTCGCGATGACGGCGCCGGCCGCCAGCAGCGAGGCCGGCCGGTTGAACGGGTCGCTGCCGACGAAGAACGACAGCGCAGCGGGGATGGGGCGGGCGTTCTCGGTGGAGGTCAGCGTGATGCCGAAGACGAAGTCGTTCCACGCGAAGAAGAAGGTCAGGATCGCGGCGGTGAAGACCCCGGGCGCGGCTAGCGGCACGATCACCTTGCGGAAGGCCTGCCACGAGGTCGCGCCGTCGACCTGGGCCGCCTGCTCCATCTCCCAGGGGATCTCGCGGAAGAACGCCGACAGCGTCCAGATCGCGAGCGGCAGCGTGAAGGACATGTACGGCAGGATCAGGCCCGGCCAGGTGTCGTAGAGGCCGAGCGTGCGCCAGAGGTCGAAGAGCGGGCTGACCAGCGCGACCACCGGGAACATCGCGATCGCCAGGGCGATCGAGAGCACCAGCTTCTTGCCGCGGAACTCCAGCCGCGCGATGGCGTACGCCGCCAGGGTCGCGAGCACGACCGAGAGGAACGTCGAGATCAGGCTGATCCCCAGCGAGTTGAGGATCGCGCGGCGGAACTGCTCGTTGTCCCAGGCCGCCCGGTAGTTGTCCCAGCCGGCGAAGGCGTCGGTGGGGAAGAACCCGGGGCTGGTGCCGTTGGTGACCGCGGCGGCGTCCTTGAAGGACAGCGAGACGATCCAGGCGACCGGCAGCAGGCACCACACCAGGATCAGCAGGACGCCCAACGGCATCCCCAGCTTCTTCAGCATGCGACTCATCCCTCTCCTCGAGCCTGGGCCAGGTCGACCTTGAAGAGCTTGACGATCAGGAAGGCGACCAGCAGGACCGACAAGAAGAGCAGCACCGACAGCGCCGACCCCATCCCGAGCTGGAACTGCTCGATCACCTGGCGGTAGGTCAGGAACGAGATCGACTCGGTGCCGACGGCGCCACCGGTCATCACGAAGATGTTGTCGAAGATCCGGTAGGCGTCGAGGGCCCGGAACAGCACCGCGACCATGATCGCGGCGCGCATGTTGGGCAGGATCACCCGCCACAGACGCTGCCACCAGCTGGCTCCGTCGACCTGGGCGGCCTCGATCATGTCCTCCGACACCTGCGCCAGCCCGGCGAGCAGCAGCAGCGACATGAAGGGCGTCGTCTTCCAGATCTCCGAGACCATGATCGCCACCACGGCGGGCGTGGTCTCGCCGAACCAGTTGAACTTCTCTCCGACGAAGGGGAGCCAGTTGTTGATGAAGCCGTTCTGGTAGGTGAACGCGAACTGCCAGGCGAAGCCGGAGACCACCGTGATGATGCCGTAGGGGATCAGGATCGAGGTGCGGATGACGCCGCGGGCGAAGACCACACGGTGCATCACCATCGCGAAGACGAAGCCGATGACGAGCTCGATCGCCACGGTGACGACCATGTACATCACCGTGATCGCGATGTCGCGCCACAGCAGCTGGTCGGTGAGGGCGGTGAGGTAGTTGCTCAGCCCGACGAACTCACGATCCTCGGGCGCGGCGAGCGAGTAGTTGTAGAACGACAGATAGAGCGCCCGCAGGATCGGAAACGCGGTGACCACCAGCATCACGATGATGGCCGGTGCCACCAGCCGCTGGCCGAGCCTGTTCTCCGCCTTCGCGCGGTCGGTCTGGACGACAGCGGTGCTCACAGCAATGCCTTCCCTTCGAGCACGTCCTGCAGGAAGCGCGCCGACTCCTCGGGCGTGGTGTCCGGGTCGACCGAGGTGGGCGAGTGCCACACGCTCTGGATCGCGCTGGAGATGGTGGCGTAGAAGGCGCTCTTGGGTCGGGGCCCGCCCTCGTCGACGCTCTGGCGGAAGAGCGCGAGCAGGTCGGCGGGGTAGGCCTTCTTGAGCTCGTCGGAGTCGTACGCCGACGCCGTCGCCGGCATCAGCCCGGAGTCGACCGCCAGCCGGACCTGAGCCTCGGTGTCGGTCACGCACTGGGCCGCCTCGATCGCCCAGTCGAGGTGCTTGCTGTAGGCGCCGACGGCGACGTCGATGCCGCCGACCGGAGGCTTGGACTCCTCGCCGGCCACCGTCTGCGGGTAGCGGGCGTAGCCGAGG
>WLIH01000038.1 GCA_009702305.1 Actinomycetota bacterium
CGACCCGGCCGGCACGGCACCCCGCCCTGGATCAGCGGCCTGTTCGGCTTCGGCGAGAGCGAGCACCGGCGCGGCCCGCGGGTGCGCCGCGGCGACGTGCGGCACGCGATCCTCGACGTGCTGCGCAGCGCGGCCCTGGCCGAGGAGAGCATCAACGGCTACCAGGTCATCCAGCAGATCGCCGACCGCTCCGGGGGCGCGTGGCGCCCCAGCCCGGGCTCGGTCTACCCGACCGTCCAGCAGCTCGAGGACGAGGGGCTGGTGAGCGTGGCCGAGGGCCGGGGCCGCCGGGTGCTCGGCCTCACGGGCGAGGGCACGACGTACGTCGAGCAGCACGCGGACGAGCTCGCGGCCGTGTGGGCGCCGTTCGAGTCGCCGGCCGGCGACGAGCGCGACGGCCGCATCGACGTGAAGCCGGAGATCAGCCAGGTCATGGGCGCGGTCTGGCAGATCGTCTCCACCGGCTCCGAGGCGCAGCGCCGCGCGGCTCTCGAGATCCTCGTCGACACCCGTCGCCGGCTCTACGGCGTGCTGGCCGACGGCCCCGGACCCGAGGAGGAGCCCGGCTCCTGAAGCAGCTCGTCCAGCCACGCGAAGCACGCCCGGGCGCACGCCTCGAGGTCACCCGGGATCAGGGCGTGCACGCGGTCGGCGAGGCTCGGACCGAGATCCTCGGCCAGGTAGCGCAGCCCGTAGTCGTGGCGCCACGGGCAGTGCTCGGCCCGCAGCAGCCGCACCACGCCGGCCAGCGGGAAGCGCAGGTAGAGGTCCAACGCCTCGGCGACGTGCCCGCGTCGCAGCGCCCGCATCACCAGCCACTCCCCGGTCACCCGGCGCTGCCGGACCTGCTCCAGGGCGAGGGCCAGCTCGCTCGCCTGGAGGTCGGCGTCGTCAGGACGCAGCACCAGCAGGGCGTCGGGGTCGTGCAGCACGATCGGGCGGCCGTGTCGGCGTACGTCGACGTGGCGGTGCTCGTCGCTCAGATCGGAGACGTGCAGGTCGATCAACCGGGTCGGCTCGGCGAGCAGGCCCGGGCGCTCCTGCAGGTTGACGAAGCACTGGCGTCCGTCCGGCCAGGTCGACAGCGGCAGCTCCCACACGTCGCTCGGCGCGAAGTCGCGACCGGACGCCGCCACCAGATCGTCGTAGACCCGGTGAGAGGTGCCCGGCGTGCAGAGCACGTCGACGTCGAGGTCCGACCAGTCGTCGTAGCCGCCGGTCGCTGCCGAGCCGCCGACCCACACCACCCGCACGTCCAGGTCGCCACGGGCGCGCTCGCCCAGCCACCGGGTCCAGTCGGCGTACCGCGCCAGGTCGGTCATCCCCCCACCCTGGACCATCGGGCGCGGGACGGGGGGATGGTCATGGACGATCGGCACGTCCTCCACGGCTGGACGGCGTGCCGAAGGTCCCCGACTATCCCGCCGCCGGGCGGCGGACCAGGTCGATCGGCTGGCCGTCGGAGGGGAACGGCAGCGAGTGGTTGTTCATCGGGGCGACGTAGGACGGGTCGACGCTCCAGTCCCAGTCGCGCAGCAGGTGGTGCATCACGGCCTTGATCTCCGCGCCGGCGAAGAAGAGGCCCAGGCACTTGTGCACCCCGCCGCCGAAGGGCTCCCAGGCGAAGCGGTGCGACTTGTCCTCGCGCCGCTCGGGGGAGAAGCGCTCGGGGTCGAAGGTGAGCGGATCGGTCCAGTACTCCTCCATCAGGTGGCCGAACTGCGGGGCCACGATCACGAAGGTCTCGGCCGGGATCAGTCGACCGCACACGACGACGTCCTTGATCGCCTGCCGCATCACGACCGGCACGGGGGCGCGCAGCCGCAGCGCCTCCTTCATCACCAGGTCGAGGGAGACGAGCCCGTCGAGCTCGGCGAGCGTCGGCGTCGGACCCAGCGCCATCGACTCGGCGCGGCAGCGCTCGCGCCACTCCGGGTGCTTGCCGAGCAGCTCGAGCATGGTGGAGAGGGTGATGGTCGAGGTGTCGTGGGCGGCCATCATCAAGAAGATCATGTGGTTGACGACGTCGTCGTCGCTGAAGGTCTCGCCGGTGTCGCTCTCGATGTGGCACAGCTGGGAGAGCAGGTCGCTGGTCTCGGTCGCGCGCCGCGCCGGAAGGTAGCCGCGCAGGAACTCCTCCAGGATCCTGCGGCCCTTCGTGCCGCGGCCCCAGCGGGTGAAGGGGAGCGGCTTGCGGATGATGGCCGAGGCCGACTGCACGCAGGCGATGAAGGCCTTGTTGATCCGCTCCATCTCCTCGGGCGCGGTGTGCTCGGCTCCGCCCATGAAGATCTCGGCCGCGATGTCGAGGGTCAGCGTCTTGAGGGCCCAGTAGGCCTGGAAGCCGGTGCCGCCCTGCCAGTCGGCGAGGCCGGCCGCGATCGCCGGGTGCATCCGGTCGGCGTAGCCCTCGAGCCGGTCGCGGGTGAAGGCCTGCTGCATGATCCGCCGGTGCAGGTGGTGCTCCTCGAAGTCGAGCAGCATCAGCCCGCGGTGGAAGAACGGTCCGACCACCTCGGTCCAGGCGGCGCCGTTGACGAACGCCTTGTCGCGGTTGGTGAACGCCGCCTCGCACGCGTCGGGCCCGAGCAGGAAGACCACCGGGTCGCCGATCATGTTGATCGGCGCGACCTCGCCGTAGCGGCCCCACAGCTCGGTGAACAGCGCCATCGGGTCCTTGGCGTAGTCGAAGGTGCGCCCGAGCAGGGGCAGGCCGCGGGCGTCCTTCTGGATCGGGGGCAGCGGCCGGACGTCGGTGGCAGGGGTTGTGGCGTGGGTCACGTGACCAAGGTGCATCTGACAGACGCGTCTGTCAATATGTCCGGATGGCCGTCCGCACCGGCCGCTACGGCGGCCTCAGCGCCGAGGAGCGTGCCGCGGTGCGCCGCGAGCAGCTGATCGAGGCCACCCTCGAGGTATGGGGCCGCGCCGGCGGGCCACGGGTCACCATGACCCTGGTGTGTGCCGAGGCCGGCCTGACCGAGCGGTACTTCTACGAGAGCTTCGCCCGGCTCGACGAGGCGCTCTCGGCCGTGCTCGAGCAGATCAGCGCCGAGATCACGACCGCCGGACTCGCTGCCATCGCGTCGACCCAGGGCGGTCCGGGCGAGCGGGTGCGTGCGGCCATCGCGGCGTACGTCGACGTCATCACCTCCGATCCCCGCAAGGGCCGGGTCGCGGTGCTCGAGGCGCCCGGCTGGCCCGAGCTGCGGGCGCAGCGCACCGGCCTGTCGCGCAGCTTCGCCGCGCTGGTCGCCCAGGAGGGCCGGGACCTCTACGGCGACCTCGCGCTGGAGCCGCGCGAGGCCGAGCTCAACGCGCTGATGTTCATCGGCGGGGTGCAGGAGCTGGTGACGGCCTGGCTCGACGGCGGCATCGACGCCTCGCCCGCCGAGATCGTCGACGTGGCGACGGCGGCGTTCACCAGCACCGGTCACCGCTGACGGCGTGCGCAGGTCCGGCTAATGTCCCGGCCATGAGCATCTCCTTCGACCTCAGCCAGGATCACCTCGACCTCCGCGACTGGGTGCACACCTTCGCCGCCGACGTGGTCCGCCCGGCCGCGTCGGAGTGGGACGAGAAGGAGGAGTTCCCCTGGCCGATCCTGGAGGAGGCGGCCAAGATCGGCCTCTACTCCGTCGACTTCTTCGCCACCCAGGCCTTCGACCCGGTCGGTCTCGGCATCCCGATCACGATGGAGGAGCTGTTCTGGGGTGACGCGGGCATCGGGCTGGCGATCGTCGGCACCGCCCTGGCCGCGGCGGGCGTGAGCTCCAACGGCACCGCCGACCAGGTCGGCGAGTGGGTGCCCCAGATGTTCGGCGAGCCCGGCGACCTCAAGCTCGGCGCCTTCTGCTCCTCCGAGCCCGACGCTGGCAGCGACGTCGGCGCGATGCGCACCCGAGCGGTCTACGACGAGGCCACCGACGAGTGGGTCATCACCGGCACCAAGACCTGGGCGACCAACGGCGGTCTGGCCGACATCCATGTCGTCACCGCGGTCGTCGACCCCGAGCTCAAGACCCGGGGCCAGGCCAGCTTCGTGATCCCGCCCGGCACCGCCGGTCTGAGCCAGGGGCAGAAGTTCCACAAGCACGGCATCCGTGCCTCGCACACCGCCGAGGTCGTGCTCGACCGGGTGCGCGTGCCGGGCCGCTGCCTGCTCGGCGGCAAGGAGAAGCTCGACGAGCGGCTGGCGCGGGCCCGCGACGGCGCGCGCAAGGGTGGCTCCAACGCCAGCATGGCGACCTTCGAGCGCACCCGTCCCGCGGTCGGCGCCCAGGCCGTCGGCATCGCGCGGGCGGCCTACGAGGTGGCGCTGGACTACGCCAAGACCCGCGAGCAGTTCGGGAAGGCGATCATCGAGAACCAGGCGATCGCCTTCACCCTGGCCGACATGAAGACCCAGATCGACGCCTCGCGGCTGCTGGTGTGGCGCGCGGCGTGGATGGCCAGCCAGGGCAAGTCCTTCGACGCCGCCGAGGGCTCGATGTCCAAGCTGATGGCCGGGGAGACCGCGGTCAAGGTCACGACGCAGGCGATGCAGATCCTCGGCGGCAACGGATTCACGCGGGAGTACCCCGTCGAGCGGATGTCGCGCGACGCCAAGATCTACACGATCTTCGAGGGCACCTCCGAGATCCAGCGCCTGGTCATCGCGCGCACCATCTCGGGCGCCCCGATTCGCTGACCCGGCTCAGGTCAGCGGCGGCACGGCGACCAGCCCGATCCGCTCCGACGGGGTCTGCTCGAACCAGTCGATGATGTCGCGGTTGGCCTTGAGGATCGGCACCAGCTCGTCCTGGGCGATCGCGTCGATGGTGTCCGCCTCGTCGTAGAGGTAGATCGGCCCGGCGATGAGGCTGACCGTCGGCACCCCGCAGATGACCGCCCAGGAGGCATCGGTCGGGATCCCGACCGGCTGCATGGCCTGGGCGTTGAGCATCGTCGTCGCGCGCAGGTCGTGGCGCAGGATCGTCTGGATGATCATCGACTTGCCCTCGATCGAGAGATCCTCGAAGAAGCCCCGCGGCTCCACCTCGTCGAGCAGCAGCAGCTCGCCGTCGGGGCCGACCCGGCCCTTCTTGGCGATGTGCTCGATGGTGTCGTTGGCGACGATCCGGTAGGGCGTCTCCTCGTCGAGGACGTACTTGCGGCCGAAGTGATCGTGGGCCTGGTAGCCGGTGAAGTGGGTGTCGAACGTCGTGAACATCAGCGTCTTGTCGCGCCGGATGCCGCGGCGGTGCAGCGCGCCGTAGTACTCCGCCAGCGCCAGCACCTCCGAGGTGCCGGAGCCGTCCTCGACCGCCCCCGGGCCCATCGAGTCGTGGTGGGACTGGACCATGATCGTGTCCTTGGTCCGGCCCTCGATGACACCGATGGGCTGGCGCGCGACCACCTTGCGCCGGCGGGTGGTGAGCCGCATCGTGGCGGTCGGCTCGGTGTCGAGCAGGCTGCGCACGCGCACGGCCTCGCCGGCCGTGATCCACATGCCCGGGATCTCCATCGGCGATCGGCGGTAGTACTCGTTGTGGTACTTGTTCGAGTCGAAGTAGTCGGAGAGCACCCCGATCATCCCGGCCGCGCCCGCCGCCTGCAGGGCGTCGATCGTGTACGGCAGCGTCGTGATGTAGGGGTTGGCCGTCAGCAGGGTCTGGGCGTCGAGGATCTCGCCCGACGGGTCGTTGAGGAACTCCATCAGCGGCGACAGCGCGAGCAGCGGGGTGAGGAAGATCAGGTCGATCATCACGATCTTGCCGCGCACGTCGAGGCGGCTGAGCGCCGACAACGGCTGCTGGGACAGGTCGACCACCTCGGCCTGCAGACCCTGTGGTCCGAGGGTGCGCACGCCGGTCGCCTCCGGTCCGCCGATCAGGGAGTAGGAGATCGGAGTCTGGTCGATCTTCTGACCGCCGACCACGAGGCTGGCCTCGGTGGCCTCCCAGGAGTAGGAGGTCGACTTCTCGATCCACACCTTGTCCATCCCGGCGGCGCGCAGCCGGCTGGCGACGTACTCCGCCGCCTTGCGTCCGCCGGGCGTGCCGGTCTTGCGCGGTGCGATGGAGACCAGGTGCTCGATCGTGCGCATCATCGAGGCGGCGCTGGGCAGCAGGGCGTCGTGCGTGCCGGCGACGGCTGCCGTCTGCGTCGCCGCGGCCGGAGCGGAGGACGCCGCCGCCGCGCCGAGGACGCCGGCCGGTGCGGCGGCGAGGAGGGCTCGGCGGCCGAACTGTCGGTGCGAGGGGGTCGGAGTGAGGGGCGTGGTCATGGGCGTGCTCCTGAGAGGGTGACGGTGCTCACTCTCAAGGTAACGCACGTTACATCAGAACGTCACGCCCGATCTCCATCTCCTCCGAACATCGTGCTGACCCACGCCGTGGCCTCGGCCGCCAGCTCGTCGAGACGGCCGAGGTCGCCGGCCTCCAGGGCGTCCGCTGCGAGCTGACGCAGGCCGTAGACCCCGGAGAGGTACGCCGCGAACGGGAACCGGTCGCGGGCGCTCGGGTCCCACTCCACGTGCTTGGAGAAGAGCAGCTCGGCCAGGCTCGACAGCGCCGTACGCCGCCGCTCGCGGGCGCCCGCCCCCATCGCGTCCATCTGCACCTGGAAGGCCATCGCCACCACGGGGTCGGCGCGCAGGGCTCCGAGGTAGGTGTCCATCACCTCGCCGACGTACTCCCGCCACGGCCGCCCGGACCCGTCGAGCACGAGCAGCCGGGTCAGCAGCAGGTCGATGAAGCGGTCGTAGGCCGCGAAGATGCACTCCTCCTTGGAGGAGTACGACGCGTAGAACGAGGTGAGCGAGAGCCCGGCGCGGGTGCAGATGTCCTTGGGGCCGACCTCGTGCGGGCCGTAGGCGGCGAGCAGCTCGGTGACCGCGATGAGCGTGCGCTCCTGCTGGACGCGCAGCACCTCGTCGCGGGCGAGGGCGTTCTTGCCCCGGGGCAGGGCGCGCGGCACGTGGAAGAACACCCCGTCGGTGATGGGGGGGATCGTGTCGGGCGCCGCCATCCCCCGACTCTCTCAGAGAGCGGCCGGCGTCGGCGTCTCGGACCGGTCGAGTACGGTCCAGACAACGGGTGGGACCGGGCGCGAGAGGGCGCCGCACAGGGGGAGAGGGAGTCATGGAGTTCAGCCAGGCGGGGAGGATCTGCTCGTTCTGCGGCAGACCCGGGAGTAGCGACAACCGCCTCGGCAGCGGTCTGGGAGCGATGATCTGCCGCGAGTGCGTGACGGCGCTCCACCTCGCCATGACCTCCGACGACAGCGAGTCGGTCTCGCGGACGCCGTGGGAGACCATGGCGGACGCCGAGCTGCTCGAGACGCTGCCGCTCATCCTCCGCTCGGCCGAGCAGAACGCCGCCTTCGCCACCGACTGGGTCAGCATCATCCGGGAGCGCCGCATCTCGTGGGCCCAGATCGGGGACGCGCTCGGAGTCTCGCGCCAGGCCGTCTGGGAGCGCTTCGCGAAGGGCGTCGAGCAGCGCCGCTCGAGCGGCGCCTGAGCCCGGCTCAGCCCAGGAGGCCGCCGGGGCCGAGGTTCTCGACCGGCGGCGGGGTCCAGGTGCCGTCGAGGGCGTCCTGGCTCGGTCCGTAGAGTCGCAGGTTGAGCCGGAACTGACCGCCGGGGGCCGGCAGCCAGTTGACCGTCTCGTCCTGTGGGTCGCGCTGCGAGATCACCACCACGACCGAGCCGTCCGACCCGGTCACCAGCGGTGGGTGGCTCGGCCCGACGGAGTACCTGCCGGCGTCGTTGGGCACCAGGTAGCCGTCGCCGTCGTACATCGTCAGCGACCAGAAGTAGCGCGCCGGCGGCAGCTCGTCCGCTGCGAAGGTCAGGCGGTAGTCGTTCGCACCGACGTAGAGCACCCCGGTGCCGTCGGTCACGCCGACGGGATAGGTCGCCTCCTCGCGGGTGTTGGCGCCCAGCCCGGCCGAGGCGATCTGCGCGCGCAGCTCGTAGTCGGTGCCGTAGCGCCCGATCGCGGGCGGCGGGTCGAACCACCCGTCGTGCGTGACGGCGACCGAGAGCGCGCGCACCGTCACCTCGCGCGGCAGCAGCATCGCGGCCGTCGAGATGCCGGTGTAGAGCGCCTCGAGCGTGACCGGGTCGAGCCCGGCGTCCTCCGGCGAGAGGCCCGGTCCGATGCCGTACGCCGCCAGTCGGGTCAGCAGCGGATCGTCGCGCGCCGGCGGCGGGCTCTGGGCGAGCGCGGTGTTGAGGCGGCGGACGAACGCGGCGCCGTCGGTGGGAGTGGGGTGCTGATCGGGCGGCCCGGGCCGGCACGAGCGCGGGAAGGTCCGCTGGGTGCCGTCGGGTCCGGTCAGCGTGTAGCGCAGCATCAGGCGGTGCGCGCGGCGCTGGTCCGCGGCGCCGGTCGCCAGGGTCCGTCCGATCACCCAGACGTAGCGGTACCTGCTGGTCACGACCCGGTCGTACGCCGACGCCGGCGTGGATCCGGGCCGTCGGGTCCACCGGACCTGCGTAGCGCTCGCGCCGGGGCCGTCCTCGCGGGAGCCGGGGATCGCGATCACGTTGGTGTAGGGATCGAGCATGGCGAAGCTGTAGTAGCGGCGCCCCATGTCCGGGTGCCGCAGCACGACCGGTCCCCGACCGAGGTCGAGGTGGGCGATGGAGTAGAGCGTGTCGGTGTTGGGCGCGACGACGCTGCGCACGGTCGGGTCGGCGAACTCGCGGGCGTGCGAGAAGGAGTTCAACGGCGCGTTGCCGACCTCGTCGGGGCACCGGACGCTGGTCATCTCGGTGCGCACGCGCAGCGACTCGAGCAGCGGGAAGCCGTACTGGTAGGCCTCCCGGCCGATCGTCAGTGCGGTCGCGGGGTCGGCCGCGCTGCTCGCGCCGGGCGCGACGACGACGGGGAGGGCCACCACGGTGGCGCACGCGGCGACGAGGGCGGACAGCAGGCGTCGCATGGCAGGGCTCCGGCCGGTCGGGGGTGGGGACGCGTCATCGTAGGCTCGACGGTGTGACGACCCGGCAGCGCTTCGAGGGTGCGATCGCGGGCGTCGGCACCACCAGCGGGGTGCGCGTGGTCGTCGGCCGCTGGAGCGACACCCCGCTCGGACCCTTCGGCGATGCGATGGTGCAGCGAGCCGACGGGCACCGCGTCCTGATCGCGCCGCACCAGGAGGCGGCCGGATTCATCGCGGCGACCTACACGTTCGACGAGGTGCGCATCGAGCCGGTCGCGGTCGCCTCGACGCCGGACGGATGGTCGCTGCGATCGGCGTCCCTGACGCTCGACCTCGTCGTCGGGCGCCGCTCCCCGCTCGGGCGGCTGCTGGGGCTGCTTCCTCGCGCCGTGAGCACGGCACCATGGTTCTGCGCCGTGACCGACCCGGTCGCCCGGGTCGTCATGCGGGGGGTGCGCACCCGCGGCACAGCGGGCCGCGGGCGACGGGAGTGGTACGGCGCGACCGACCACCACGTCGTCGAGTCCGTGACCGGATCCTTCGACGGGCTCGACCTGGGCTCGCTGCACGACGTGCTGCCGGCGCCGACGTTCGGCTTCTCCTCGACGCCGCCACGACCCTCGGTGACCGCCGTCGTCACGACGGTCGAGACATCCGCGTGACCGAATGACCCCGTGACCGGGGCTCAGACCAGGGCGGGCATCACGGTCTCGCACACCAGCCGCAGCGAGGCCCACGAGGGTTCGGCGGGCAGGCCACCGCAGGCCGGATGGCTGGTCACGAGCCTGACCTCGCCGGCCCGGCAGCGCTCGACCAGGTCGTCGGCGTGCAGCACGACGTACACGCCGGCGGCGCGCATCTCCTCGACCGAGGTCGAGTGGTCGACGACGTAGGACCCGGCTTCGCCATGCCACTGCTGGTAGGCGACGGCGTCGGCCAGCAGGTGGTGCCCGAAGCGCTCCCAGAACTCGTCGGGGTCCTCGGCGCAGAAGATGTTCGCCGGCCCGGCGGGCGCGAGCATCACGAACCCCGGCTCGCGGCCCTCGGCGCGGCACGCGGCGTCGTAGGTCTCCTTGAGCACCGGGTCGCCGTGCTGGGGCTGGAAGTGCAGCCCCAGCCGGCCGGCCCGCCGCGCGGCCGCGGGCGTGCCACCGCCGTAGAAGAGGAAGGGGTGGGGACGCGAGTACGGCGTCGGCGTGATCCGCACCGTGCGGCCCTCGTGCTCGAACGGCTCGCCGGTCCAGGCCTGCAGCAGCACCCGGATCCGGGCCTCCAGGTCCGCGCCGCGGGTGTGCCACGGGCGATCGAAGAGGGCGTACTCCTCCGGCCGGTAGCCCAGCCCGATCGTGTAGCTGACCCGACCACCCGAGAGCAGGTCGAGCACGGCCATGTCCTCGGCCAGCCGCAGCGGCTCGTAGAAGTTCACCAGCAGAGCGGAGACGGTGATCGGGAGATCGGTCGTGACCGCGGCGATCGCGGAGGCGACGGGGATCGGGCTCGGCAGGTAGCCGTCGTCGGCCGTGTGGTGCTCCGAGACCATGATCGGCTGCGGTCCGTGAGCCTGGAGGTACGCCGCCTGCTCGATCGCCCGGGCGTAGAGCTCGCGCCGCTCCTCGCGGCCGGCCCCCGGTGCGCGGAAGTCGTAGCGGGTGACGAACTGGGTCCGGGCCATGCGGGTCACCCAACCAGACTTCTAGAACACGTTCCACCGCCGACCCGGCGCCACTTTCCCAGCCACGACCGGTGAGTCGGCGCTAGTTTCCGCCGCTGGGGGAAACTAGCGCCGA
>WLIH01000380.1 GCA_009702305.1 Actinomycetota bacterium
GACCCGCTCGGGCTCGGCGGGCACCGTGGTCGTGCCGAACTTGTGCTCGACGACCGCGGGGAACACCCCGGAGTCGTCGGGGGCGTCGGAGTCGCCGGCGTCGGCGAGCGACCCGGTGGACGCGGTGGTGGCCGGGCTCGACGAGGAGTCGTCGTCCGAGCCGCACGCCGTCAGGCTGGAGGCGAGGACGAGCGCGAACGCCGCCAGGGCAGGGGTGCGAATCATGGGGATCCTTAGGTAAGGCTTAGGTAACTAAGGCCTACCTTACAAACGTGGATCCGCTCCCCCGCACCAGGGGTCCGCCATCCGGGACCGAGGCCCGCTCAGACGATGCGGTGCATCCAGCCGAACGCGTCGTCGGCGCGACCGAACTGGATGTCGACCAGCTGCTGGCGCAGCGTGGCAGCGACATCGCCGGCCGGCGGGCTGGCGAGGGTGCCGCCCGACCAGCGGAGCTCTCCGACGGGGGTCACGACAGCGGCGGTGCCGCAGGCGAAGATCTCGGTGATCTCTCCGCCGGCCACGCCGTCCTTCCACTCCTGGATGGAGAACTTGCGCTCCTCCACCCGGTGGCCGAGCTTGCCGGCGAGCTCGATGATCGAGGCGCGGGTGATGCCCTCGAGGATGGTGCCGGTCTGGGGCGTGACGATGTGGCCGTCGGCGTGCACGAAGTAGAGGTTCATGCCGCCGAGCTCCTCGACGTAGGTGCCCTCCTGGCCGTCGAGGAAGACCACCTGGTCGCACCCCTGGGCGATGGCCTCCTGCTGGGCGACCAGCGAGCTGGCGTAGTTGCCGCCCGTCTTGGCTGCGCCCATGCCGCCGCGGCCGGCGCGGGTGTACTCCTCGCTCAGCCACAGGCTGACCGGCTTGACCCCGCCCTTGAAGTAGGCACCGGCCGGGCTGGCGATGACCATGAAGGTCACGTGCTGCGAGGGCCGCACGCCCAAGAACGCCTCGGAGGCGAACATGAACGGGCGCAGGTAGAGGCTCTTCTCGCCCTCGCTGGCGTCCGGAACCCAGCGCTGGTCGGCGCTCACGAGGGCGTCGACGGCCTGCACGAAGTCGTCGGCCTCGAGCACCGGCAGCGCCAGCCGGTGACTGGAGCGGACCATCCGGGCGGCGTTCTGGTCGGGGCGGAAGGACCAGATCGATCCGTCGGCGTGGCGGTAGGCCTTCATGCCCTCGAAGGTCTCCTGCGCGTAGTGCAGGACCGCGGTGGCCGGGTCGAGGCTGAGCGGGCCGTAGGGCTCGATCCGCGCGTCGTGCCAGCCGGCCTCGGGGGTCCACTCCACGCGGAACATGTGGTCGGTGAAGTAGTTGCCGAAGCCGGGGTTGGCCAGGATCTCGGCCAGGCGAGCGTCGGAGACGGGCGCGGCGGACGCGGTGGTGCTGATCTGCATGGGACTCACGGTAGTCGACCTCGATCTCGGGAGCGGAGCGGGAAGGCAGGGAAATGACCGACGCCGGCCACCCCGTGGGGCGCCGGCGTCGGGAGGTGCGGGGGTACGCCGGGTCAGCGGCCTACTCGCGCGGCGATGGCGTCGCCGATCTCGCTGGTCGTGCGGGTCCGGCCGGGCGAACGCTCGGCGATGTCGGCGATCGCGGCCGCCTCGACGACCGCGGCGGCGTCGGCGTACCCGAGGTGGTCGAGCAGCAGCGAGGTCGACAGGATCGCGGCCGTCGGGTCGGCCTTCTGCTGGCCCGCGATGTCGGGCGCCGAGCCGTGCACGGGCTCGAACATGGAGGGGGCGGTGCGGTCCGGGTTGATGTTGCCGGAAGCAGCCAGCCCGATGCCGCCGCTGATGGCGCCGGCCAGGTCGGTGATGATGTCGCCGAAGAGGTTGTCGGTGACGATCACGTCGAAGCGGGACGGGTCGGTCGTCATGAAGATCATGGCCGCGTCGATGTGCATGTAGTCGACGGTGACGTCGGGGTACTCCTCGGCCACCTCCTGGGTGAGCCGCCACCAGACCGCACCGGCGTTGACCAGCACGTTGGTCTTGTGGACCAGCGTGAGCTTCTGGCGCGGGCGGCGCTGGGCGCGGGCGAAGGCGTCGCGGACGACACGCTCCACGCCGAAGGCGGTGTTGACCGACACCTCGGTCGCGATCTCGTGCGGGGTGCCGACGCGCAGCGCGCCGCCGTTGCCCGTGTAGGGGCCCTCGGTGCCCTCGCGCACGACGACGAAGTCGACCTCGCCCGGGTCCGCGAGCGGCGACGCGACGCCGGGGAAGATCCGCGACGGGCGGAGGTTGACGTAGTGGTCGAGCTCGAAGCGCAGGCGCAGCAGCAGGCCGCGCTCGAGGATGCCCGGCGGCAGGTTCGGGTCGTTGGGCGTGCCGCCGACCGCGCCGAGCAGGATGGCGTCGTGCTCGCGGATCTCGCGGAGCACGGAGTCGGGCAGCACCTCGCCCGTCGCGAGGTAGCGCTCGGCGCCGAGGTCGTAGCGGGTCTGCTCGAACTTCACGCCGTCGGGCGAGGCGACCTCGAGGACCTTGAGCGCCTCCGCGGTGACCTCCTGGCCGATGCCGTCGCCGGGGATCACGGCGAGCTTGACGGGGGCGGTGTTCGAGTCAGTCATGGCGGCAACGCTAGTTGTCGTCGGGGCGGTCGCCGCCGTTGTCCCGCAGGTCGAGCGAGCGCTGGACCGCCTCGCGGCTGCGCGGGTTGTCGGGATCGTTGCTGGCAGGTCCCCACTCGGGGTACATGTCGTACATCGTCTCTCTCCTGTCCGTGGATGGTGCGCGGGGTGGTGCTCCGGCGGCATCACGCCATATCCGGAGATGACCCCGCGGAGGGGACGACTCGACCCATGGATCGCATGGGTGAGGAGAGACCATTCAGAGGTGCGGATCGCGCAGTGCTGCTGGCGCCCCGCCGCGGAGACATCTTCAGATGTGCCGTGAGACCAACGCCGAACACCGCGGCGAGGTGGCCTCACTGGCAGCTACTGCTGCTGGGCCTCGCCGCGGTATCCGATAAGTACGAACACACTCCGCATAGTGCGACCACCGTAGACCGGCCCCCCGCGACCCGGCCACCGGATTCCGGCATCTGTCCGCCATCCGAGACGGACGTCTTGGGATGGAAGACTCGCAGCATGAGCGCCCCACCGGACCTGCCCGACGTGGTGTCGCGCGCGTTCGAGGTGTCGCGACGCGCGGGCTACGCGTCGTTCTGCCGCAACGAGACGGGCCGGCTGCTCGCGATGCTGGCCGCGACCCGCGAGGGCACCATGGCGGAGTTCGGCACCGGGTGCGGGGTCGGTACGGCGTGGCTGCGCTCGGGCGTACGAGGCGAGCAGACCCGGATCGTGTCCGCCGAGCTCGACCCGCGACTGGCCGGGGCCGCGGCCGAGATCTTCGCCGACGACCCCCAGGTCGAGGTGCTCTCGGCCGACTGGTCGATGCTGCTCGACAAGGGGCCGTTCTCGCTGCTCTTCCTCGACTCCGGCGAGCCGACCGAGGTCGGGGTCGACGCGATCGCCGACCTGGTGGAGTCGGGCGGCATCGTCGTGCTCGACGACTTCACGCCGTGCGAGATGTGGCCGCCGATCTCCTACGGCCGCGTCGACACCCTGCGCGAGCAGTGGCTGACCGACGAGCGGTTCACCACGGTCGAGGTGCTCGTCGCCCCCGACGCCGCCACCCTCATCGCCACCAAGCGCTGACCCGGCGCTAGTTTCCCGCACGACACCGGTGAGTCGGCGCTAGTTTCCCGC
>WLIH01000381.1 GCA_009702305.1 Actinomycetota bacterium
CCGGCTCACGCGACGTCCGTGAGTATCGCGACTCCCTGCCGACCCCGACGCGATCGTCGGGGTCGGCGGTGCGTCGCGTCCGCTCGCGTGAGGCGGCCCGCCGGACTCGGGTGGTGCGCTCCCTGAGCGTGCTGGTCCTGCTGGTCCTGTCGGTGCTGGGCTGGGCGACCTTCGAGGCGTTCCGGGCGAAGGCGGACCTCCTGGAGGCGCAGGCTGCCCTGCAGGAGATCAAGATCGCCCTCGACCAGGACGACGCCGTCGCCGTCGACCGCGCGATCGACCACCTCGCCGACGTCGCGGGCTCGGCGGCCGACCGGACCGGTGGCCTCCTCTGGTCGGGCATCACCCACCTTCCCCTGGTCGGCGACGACGCGCGCGGCGTGCGATCGGCGAGCGAGTCGCTCTCGGTGATCGCCGACGACGGGTTGAGCCCGCTGGCACGCAGCTACGACGAGTTCGACCACCTCACGGTCGATCGTCGTGTCGACGTCGACCTGGTGCGTGAGCTCACACCGAGGCTCGAGGCGTCGCGCGACGCGTTCGGTCGGGCGGTCGCCATCGTCGACGGCCTCGACAGCCGGGGGTACGCGCCGTCGTTGCGCACCATCTTCGACGAGTACGTCTCCACCATCGGCACCACGCACCGCACCCTCGAGCAGGCGGCCGCCGCGTCGAGCGCGCTGCCTGCCGTGGTCGGCGCCGACGGGCCGCGCGACTACCTCTTCGTCTTCGAGAACAACGCCGAGATCAGGGCCACGGGCGGGCTCCCCGGATCCTGGGCGTTGATCCACGCCGAGGATGGTCTCCTCACGATGACCGAGCAGGGCAGCGGCAGCTCCTTCGGCGAGCGGGAGCGACCGGTGCTGCCGCTCTCGCCGCAGGAGCGCACGCTCTTCGGCGAGCAGCTCGGGACCTACTTCCTCGACGCGAACTTCACTCCCGACTATCCGCGTGCGGCCGCGTTGATGGCGGCCCGGTGGTCGGAGGTCCAGGGCGGACCGACCCTGGACGCCGTCGTCTCGGTCGACACCGTGACGCTGTCCTACCTGCTGCAGGGCATCGGCGACATCGAGGTGCGCGACACCGAGATCACCGCCACCCAGGTCGTCACGGCCCTGCTCAGCAGCGTCTACGCGATCTACGCCCCCGAGGACCAGGACGAGGTCTACGAGGACGTCGCCGCCGAGGTGCTCGACGCGGCGAAGCGCGACCTGGTCTCGCCCTACAACTTCATGCGGGCGATCTACACCTCGGCCCAGGAGGGTCGGCTGCACATCGCGCCGATGCGTTCCGAGCTGCCCGCCGCGCTGCTGCGAGGACCCGTGGGAGGAGGGCTGGCCCAGTCGACGGGACGGCCGCGGGTGGATGTCACCCTCAACGACGCGACCGGATCCAAGATGTCGTTCTACCTGCGCCACCGTGTCGATGTCGACGCGGTCGGCTGCGCCGACGGTGCCCAGCAGCTCACCGGCACTCTCGACCTCACCCAGGAGATCCCGGCCGACCAGGCCGCCGATCTTCCCGACTACGTGACCGGCGCGGGACGCTACGGCACCACCGTCGGCGAGCAGCTGCTGCTGATCCGCCTGTTCGCGCCCGCCGGTGGTGCGTTCGGACAGATCGTGATCGACGACGAGCAGATCCCGCGGCGCTACCTGCAGATCGTCGACATCGACGGTCGACCGGCGGTCACGGTCGTCGTCCAGCTGGACGGGTCGACCCCGAGTCGGCTGACCTGGGAGATGCAGGCTGGCGCGGGCGACCAGGGTGACGTCGACGTGCGGGTGACCCCGGGTCTCGAGCCCGGCACGTTCAACACCGTCGTGCCCAGTGCGTGCTAAGTCTAGAGTTCCGATCATGTTTCGCACCGTCGCCGGGCTCACCGCTCTGGCCGCCCTCGCCGTCCCGCTCGCGTCGTCCGCGCCCACGGTGGCCGCTCCCGCCGCCGCCCCGCTGAGCTGCCTGACGCCGGTGGCAGCCCACGAGCCGCCCTGCAACCCGCACCTGGCCCTGTCCGGCTGGGGTGCGAGCCACCGCGGCTCGTACGCCTCCGGCTCCTCGCCCTACCCCGCACCGCACGCCGGCGACGACGTCGCCCTCGACCGTGTGAGCTTCCCCGGCACGCCGCTGAGCGCGCCGATCTCGATCACGTTCACCGCGCCGTACGCCGACGGAGGGCGCGCCGCGTGGATGTCGACGGTGCTGCAGTCGTCGCTCTACAAGGTCGACGTGGCCACGGGCGACATCATCGACAGCGTCACCCCGCCGCCCGCGGCCGACACGATCGGCATCTCGGGCGCCTACAACGTGCTCGACCGCGACGGTCACTTCTTCGTCGGCCGTGGCACCTCCATCGAGGTCTACGCCGACGAGGTGCCCGGCGAGCTGACCTCGCCGATCGCCCAGGTCGGCTCCCTGGAGCTGCCGCCGGCGGCGCTGTGCGGCGCGGACGACAAGCTCGTCGGCATCACGATGACCTACGACGGGCGGGTCGCTTTCGCGACGGCGCGCGGCGTCGTCGGGGTGGTGCCGCGCGCGCTGTCGCGCTTCGACGCCGACCACCTGCGCACGGTCAACCTCAACGAGGGTCGCTGCGACGAGGCCGACGAGGACCTCGAGATCGTCTCGAACTCCATCTCCGCCGACGAGTCGGGCGGCATCTACGTCGTCACCTCGCAGCGGATGAACAGGGTGCAGTGGACCGGCAAGCGGATCTTCCTGAAGTGGTCGGCGCGCTACGACGTCGGTCCTGCGCCCAGCGGCGTGCGGCTCGGGGCCGGGTCCGGGTCCACCCCCGACGTGATGGGCACCAGTCGCGACCGCGACCGCTTCGTGGTGATCACCGACGGTGGCCCGCTGATGAAGCTCGTGCTGCTGTGGCGCGACGCCGTGCCGCAGGGGTGGCGCCCGATCGCCCCGGGCAAGGACCGCCGGATCGCGTGCGAGGTGCCGGTCACCTTCGGCGACCCGGAGGCGACCCGCACGATCTCCGAGCAGTCGGTGCTCACCAACGGCTACTCCAGCGTGATCGTCAACAACAGCCTCAAGGACGAGTCGCTCCTCGACGCCGTGCCGGCGCAGCTGCGGCCGCTGGTGGCGGCCGAGCTCGGCGGCGACCCCGACCAGGCGCCGTACGGGATGGAGCGCATCGACTGGGACCCGGCCACCCGCACCTGCTCGGTGCGCTGGGTCAACCGGGACGTCTCGATCCCCAATGCGATCCCGACGCTGAGCACCGAGTCGGGCCTGATCTACGGCCAGGGCCAGCGCGGTGGCGTGTGGGGGCTCGAGGGCATCAGCCTGCGCACCGGCAAGCAGGTGCTGTGGGTGCAGTCCGGGCCGCTGCCGACGAGCAACTCCTTCTACGCCGCCACCGAGGTCGGCCCCGACGGCGCGGTGTGGCAGGGCACGACCGGAGGCGTCGACGTCTACCGCGGACCCGACCGACCCGACCCGCGGATGCGGCCCTTCGGGTCCTGACCCGTCGCCTCAGCCGAGGCCGGCGTCGTGCACGCAGATCGCGATCTGGACGCGGTTGGTCGTGCCGAGCTTGTCGAAGATCCGTGAGACGTGGGCCTTCACCGTCGGGATCGACAGGTGCAGCTCGCGCGCGATCTCGGAGTTGCTCAACCCCCGGCCGACCGCCAGGGCCACGTCGTGCTCGCGCTCGGTCAGCTCGGCGAGTCGGGCCCCGGCC
>WLIH01000382.1 GCA_009702305.1 Actinomycetota bacterium
CACACGGTGCTCGCCGTGCCGATCGCCCAGGAGCGGGCGACGATGCACCTCGACACCATCTGCACGCTGGTCGACGTCGACAAGATCGTGATGTACCCCAACGTCGCCGACTCGCTGCAGGCCTACACCGTCACCCGCGCCTCGGCCGTCGACGACCCGGATCTGGTGCTCGAGGTCGGACCGGCGGAGCCCTTCCTCGTCGCGGCCGCGAAGGCGATGCAGATCGACACGCTGCACCAGATCGACACGGGTCTCGACCCGGTCACCGCCGAGCGCGAGCAGTGGGACGACGGCAACAACACGCTCGCCCTCGCGCCCCGCGTCGCGGTCGCCTACGAGCGCAACGACGAGACCAACGACCGTCTGGAAGAGGCCGGCATCGAGGTGGTCCGGGTCGCCGGCTCCGAGCTCGGCTCGGGCCGTGGCGGCCCGCGCTGCATGAGCTGCCCGGTGGTGCGCGACCCGCTCTGAGCCGGCGACGGTGAGATTGCGCGACCCGCGCCTTTACACACCCCGTGCTCTCGGGAAGGATCCGCCCGGGAGCTCCACGAACCCGAAAGGTTGGGCCCATGGCCGACTCGTTCTTCAGCATGTTCACCCCGGCGGAGATCGCCAAGATCAGCGCCGCGGGCACCCGGGTGACGCTGCCGGAGGGCTGGGCGCCGATCGGTGAGCGCACCGCCGCCGACAAGGCCTACATCATCCTCAGCGGCGAGGTCTCGGTGCGCCAGCACGGCCAGGAGATCGCCCGGCTCGGCGAGGGCGACATCATGGGCGAGGCCGCCCTGGTCCGGCGGTCGCTGCGCACGGCCAGCATCGTCGCGCTGACCCCGCTCGAGCTGATCCACTTCACCGACGCGGCCATCGAGCGGCTCAGCATCGAGATGCCGTCCTTCCACGACGCCCTCGAGGCGGTGGCCAGGGAGCGCTTCCCGAGCGAGCCCGGCGACCAGTGACCGGCGCCCCATGATCGGCTCCCCATGATCGGCTCCCATGATCGGTATGGCGTGAGCGACGACGCACACGCCGAGGACGCCCCGCTTCCCGATCTCACGGGCGCGCTCGAGGCGGTCGAGGCGTTCCTGCTCGGCTCCGCGCCCGACCTGACCCGCGCCCAGGTGGCCGAGGCGGCCGGCGTACCGCAGGCGGTCAGCGAGGAGCTGTGGCGGCTGCTCGGCTTCCCGCACGCCGCCGACGACGACGTCGCCTTCACCGAGGCCGACGTCGAGGCGCTGCGCCTGACCAAGGACCTGATCGCGCTGGGCATCCTCGGCCCCGACTCCCAGGCGGCGCTGGTGCGCACGTGGGGCAGGTCCTTCGCCCGGCTCGCCGAGTGGCAGACCACGCTGCTGGCCAGGGTGGCGACGTCGGTGCCCGGGGACGACCCGGTCGAGCAGCTCACGACCCTGTCGGCCGAGGTGCTGCCCCGGGTCGAGGCCCTGCAGACCTACGTGTGGCGCCGCCATCTGGCGAGCGCGTCGAGCCGGCTGCTCGCCGTCGGGTCCGCGGGCAGCCCGCTGGTGCAGCAGGCCGTGGGCTTCGTCGACATCGTCGGCTTCACCTCGCGCAGCAAGGCGATGAGCGAGGCCGAGCTGGTCGACTGGATCGAGGGCTTCGAGGACACCACCTCCGGCATCGTCGTCGACCGCGGCGGCCGGGTGATCAAGAACATCGGCGACGAGGTGCTCTTCGTCGCCGACGACGCCACCGCAGCCGTGGAGATCGCACTCGAGATGACCGCGCGCGGGCAGGACGAGGAGGACGACTTCCCGGCGGTGCGCGCCGGGGTGGCGTACGGCGACGTCGTCGCCCGCCTGGGCGACGTCTTCGGGCCGACGGTCAACATCGCCTCACGGCTCACCAGCCTGGCCCGTCCCGGGGCCGTGCTCGTCGAGCGCAACGCCTACGAGGCGCTGGTCGAGGACTCGAGCGACGAGGACGAGAGCCACTCGTCGGCGTACTCCTTCCGCCGACTGCGACGCGCCTCGGTCAAGGGCTACTCGCGTCTCGAGCCGTGGCTGGTGCGTCGGCGCTAGCGGATCGTCACCTGGCGGTTGGCGAGACCGTTGCGCGTCGAACGCTCCTCCGAGCTGAGCGGCGTGTCGTCGGCGAGGGCGGCCGCGAGGTCGGCCGCGAACGTCGCCGCAGTCTCCTCCAGCTGCTCGGGACCGGTGCCGACCGGCAGGTCCCAGACCGGCGCCAGCAGTCCGTGGGCGCGGAACATGCCGACCAGACGCGCCTCGGGCGCGATGACGTCCTTGCCCGCGGCGTGCAGGCGAGCGAGCGCGTCGAGGAGCTGGTCCTCGGGCTCGGGCATCACCCAGCGCAGGTGCTCCTTGGTGCCGACGTTGGTCCAGTACGCCGCCTCGACGCTCGTCAGCCGCGCGGTGGGGCTGGCGGCGGCGTTGGCCTGCTCGAGGGCGGCGGCCAGGGCGTCCTGCTCCGGCACGTCGGCGATCCAGAAGTCGAAGCCGTCGTGCACGGTTACGTCGAGGGTGTCGCCTGCGATCAGGTCCTGCAGGCGCGGACCGGTGCCCGGGTCGTCGGTGAGGCCCACGATGCCGGGCTCCGACTCGAGCGCCTTGCTGAGCACCGCGCCGAGGTCGCGGGCCGGGTCGCCGAAGTGGTGCTGGACCTGCAGGCCGAGCCAGATGGCGCCGCTGTCGCGCACCATCGCCGGAGCCGCCATCGGCAGCAGCGAGCAGAGCTGCACCTCGCGGTCGGAGCCGACCAGGGTCAGCGGTGCCGTCGCGGCCGGCACCAGCTCGCGCAGCGCGATCAGGTCGCACTCCGACGGGAGGCCCTGGAAGGGACGGCTCACGAACGGCGTCGCGGCGCCGCCGGGCGCACCGTGGCAGGCCTTGTAGCGCTTGCCCGAGCCGCACGGGCACGGCTGCCGGGGACCCACCTCGCCCTCGGTCGAGCTGATCTCGCGGGCCTTGACTCGGGACTTCTTCGCCATGGCCCGCAACCTATACGCCGAGCAGCTCCAGCATGTACGCCGGTCGGTCGCTGATGACGGCCTTGACGCCGAGCTCGGTGCACAGCGCCAGGTCGGCGGGGGTGTTGACGGTCCACACGTGCAGGTCGTGGCCGGCCCGGGCGATCCGGCGGCCGAGTTTGGGGTGCTCGCGCAGCTCGGCGATGCCGGGCCCGACGATCCAGTCCGGCCCGATCACGCGCCGCAGCATCGACCAGTTGCGCGAGTGCTCGAGCAGCATCACCAGCGGCACACCCGGCGCGAGCCGCTCGACCCGCTGCAGGGCGGTGTAGCTGAAGCTCATCACCCGCGCGGGCGTGCCGATCTGGTCCCAGCCGAAGTCGCGCAGCAGCTCGACGACGCGCTTCTCGACCAGTCCGCCGTACCTCGTCGGGTGCTTGGTCTCGATCGCGATCTCCACGCGGCGGTCGTAGTCGGCGACGACCTCGCAGAGCTTGCGCAGCGTCAGCACCTTGCCGAGCTCCTCGTCGCGCTCGGGACGCTCGTCGTCGAGGTCGGCCCAGGGGTGCTTCCACGACGCGAAGTCGAGCTCGGCCAGGTCCGCGAGGTCCATCGTGGAGACGGTGCCGCGGGTGCTCGCCGTACGCCGCAGGGTGCGGTCGTGCACGCAGACCAGGTGTCCGTCGGCGGTGAGCCGCACGTCGCATTCGAGGCCCTCGGCGCCGTCGTCGAGCGCGGCGCTGTAGGCGCC
>WLIH01000383.1 GCA_009702305.1 Actinomycetota bacterium
AGCTCGCGCCAGTGTGCCGGGTGGCGCACCAGGTGGTCGCTGAGCGCGGCGCTCGCCCCCAGGACGCTGAGCAGACGCATCGCCGTGCCCTCGTCGTCGCTGACCGCACGCAGCATCTCGCCGCGGTCGTCGACCACCCGCGCTAGGCGCAGGAGTCCGGCGACCGCCTGGTCGGGGTCGGCGGTGCGTCCCATCAGGGCGACCAGCGGGTCGGCGACCTCGTCGCCCAGCTCGGCCAGCACCTCCAGCGAGGCCCGCGGGTCGTGGAAGCCGAGCCGCACCAGGTGGCCGCTCGTCGTGGCCGACCTGCTCATGCGGGGTGCGACCCTCG
The DNA here is from genome assembly GCA_009702305.1 of Actinomycetota bacterium. Classification (GTDB taxonomy): domain Bacteria; phylum Actinomycetota; class Actinomycetes; order Propionibacteriales; family Nocardioidaceae; genus Nocardioides. Next base: position 332 of record WLIH01000383.1, read on the forward strand.
CGCAACCCGAGCGAACGACTCGGCCAACGGTCGCCACGCCTCGTCGAGCTCGGATCTGGCCCCGCGCAGCTCGCCCAGCAGGGCTGCGCTGTCGGCGGCGCGGCCGGGCCCGCCGTCGTCGCTCTCGTGCTCGTCCGACCACTGCACCCAGAGCCCCACGACGACCTCGTCCACCTCCGGGTGGTGCTGCACCCCCCACGCCCGGCGCCCGAAGCGCACCACCTGAGGCTCGCCGGCCGGAGCCGTGGCGAGCACGACCGCACCCGGCGGCAGCGTGAGGGCGATGTCGTCGTTCCAGTGCAGCCCGCGGCGACCGGAGCCGAGCAAGCCGACGAGCTCGTCGTCGGAGGCCGCCTCGGTCCACGCCACCGGCAGCAGGCCGACCTGGCGCCCGAGCGGGTTGCGCCCGATCGCGCCCCCCATGGCCGAGGTGATGATCTGGTGGCCCAGGCAGATCCCGAGCAGCGCCACCTCGTCGCGCAGCGCGAGGCGCACCAGGTCCTTGGTCGGCGCGAGCCAGGCGTGGTCGGCCTCGTCGTCGGCCCCCATCGGGCCGCCGAGCACCAGCAGCGCGTCGTGGTCGTCGAGTCCCGCCGGCAGCGGGTCGCCGGCGTACGGACGGCGTACGTCGAGCACGCAGCCCACGCCCTCCAGCCAGGCGCCGACCAGGGCGGGCGGGCAGTCGTCCTCGTGCTGGACGACGAGCACGCGGGTCACGGCGCTCAGATCACCGGGAGCATGCGGTCCCGCTCGAAGGCGGAGACCTGGCCGCGGTACTCGTCCCACTCGGCGCGCTTGTTGCGCAGGAAGAAGTCGAAGACCTGCTCGCCCAGCGTCTCGGCGAGCAGCTCGGACTCCTCGGCGATGGTGATCGCCTCGTTGAGGTTGCGCGGCAGCGGGGAGATCCCGAGGCTGGTGCGCTCGCGCTCGCTCAGCGCCCACACGTCGTCCTCGGCCTCGCGGGGCAGCTCGTAGCCCTGCTCGATGCCCTTGAGCCCGGCGGCCAGCACGGCGGCGTACGCGAGGTAGGGGTTGCAGGCGGCGTCGATGGTGCGCAGCTCGATGCGGGTCGACTGACCCTTGAGCGGCTTGTACATCGGCACCCGGATCATCGCGGAGCGGTTGTTGTGGCCCCAGCAGATGTAGGAGGGCGCCTCGCCACCGAACATCAGGCGCTTGTAGGAGTTGACCCACTGGTTGGTCACGACGCTGATCTCCGGGGCGTGCTGGAGCACGCCGGCGATGAACTGCCGGCCGGTCTGCGAGAGCTGGTACTGCGCGCCGGCCTCGTAGAAGGCGTTCTCGTCGCCCTCGAAGAGGCTGACGTGGGTGTGCATGCCCGATCCCGGGTGGGTCGTGAAGGGTTTGGGCATGAAGCTCGCCCAGATGCCCTGGCTCAGCGCGACCTCGCGGATGACGGTGCGGAAGGTCATGATGTTGTCGGCCGTGGAGAGGGCGTCGGCGTAGCGCAGGTCGATCTCCTGCTGGCCCGGGCCGCCCTCGTGGTGGCTGAACTCCACCGAGATGCCCATCGCCTCGAGCATGGTGATCGCCTCGCGGCGGAAGTCCGCGCCGTGCGACTGGGCGGTGTGGTCGAAGTAGCCGCTGCGGTCGACCGGCTCGGGCTCCTGGCCGGCGCCGGGGAGGTCCTTGAAGAGGTAGAACTCGATCTCGGGGTGCGTGTAGAAGGTGAAGCCCTGCTCGGCCGCCTTGCCGAGGGTGCGCTTGAGCACGAACCGCGGGTCGGCGTACGACGGCGAGCCGTCGGGCATCTCGATGTCGCAGAACATCCGCGCCGTCGCCGGCCCGTCGCCGCTGCGCCACGGCAGCACCTGGAAGGTCGCCGGGTCCGGCTTGGCGAGCATGTCGGACTCGTAGACCCGCGAGAAGCCCTCGATCGCCGAGCCGTCGAAGCCGATCCCCTCGGAGAAGGCGCCCTCGAGCTCCGCGGGCGCCACGGCCACGGACTTGAGCGACCCCAGCACGTCGGTGAACCACAGCCGCACGAAGCGGACGTCGCGCTCTTCAAGCGCGCGGAGTACGAAGTCTTCCTGCTTGCCCATGCGGCGCACTCTAGTGGTGGCCGGTCAGCCCCGGAGACGCAGTCGGGGCCGACCGATTCGGAGCTACTTCTTCTTGGTGGCGGTCGCCGTCAGGGTGGCGGTGCCGGTGACCTCGGTGCCGGGGGTGGCGAGATAGCTGGTGATCTCGATCGTGTAGGCGCCGGGGGCGGGGGCGTCGATGGTGACGGCCTCGGCCTCGGTGAGCGCCTCGCCGCTCGTGGCGACCTCGGTGCCGGCGGCGTCGTAGACGGCGAGGTCGAAGTCGTTCTCGGGGCCGGTCCAGGCGACCTGGATGGCCAGCGAGCCGGTGTGCTTCTTCCAGTACGACGCCGGCACGTTGATGGTCAGCGTGTGGGTGTCGCACATGAACGCCGAGCACGGGATGGTCGGGTCGAGCCGGCCGGTGCCCTGGATGGCGCTGGTGAAGGTCGTGGTGACGGTGCCCGACTTCTTCGGCCCGACGAGCGTGGAGTCGGCCGGGTCGGAGGCCACCGCCGCACCGCTGGCGACCAGCACCAGACCCAGGGTGGCTGCCGCGGCGAGCGACGAACGACGACGGGAAGAGACGGACAGCACAGGGAACCCCCAGGGAGATCAGGCACCGCACGTGTTGCGGCCACTGCCCGGGACAACGAGGGGTCGGCGGCTGCGGCTACCCCGGCGAGCCAGCTGGATCAGTCCACTTCGTTACGCAACCGTGAACGGCGACGGGTCGGCTCAGTCGTCCGGGAGCGTCTTGCGCTCGAGCTCCGCGATCGTGGGAGCGCCCTGATTGCAGAACACCTCGAGCTCGACCGAGAGGCCGCCGCGGGAGAAGACGGCGTCGACGTCGTCGTCCGGGCCAGGCTCGTAGCTCACCGTGCGCCAGCCGCGCGCGGGCCTCGCCTCGACGCCGAGTGCGAGCGCGCCGCGGCACTCCACGACGAACTCGCCGTACTCCCCCGAGAAGGTCCGCGACGCGCGCGGGGAGCCCGGGTCGATCGACGCAGCTCCCTCGTTGAGCTCGGCCGTGCGGATCAGCTCGTTCTGCCCGATCGGTCCGCGCCCACGCAGGCTGTCGCCCACACTGCTGACCGCGATCACGCCCACCGACACCGCGAGCGTGGCGGCGACGATCCAGGCAGCGGCGTAGCCCCAGGTCCGCCGCCGCGAGCGCCGAGGGCGCTGCGGAGGTCGGGGCACGGCGACGTCGGGCACGGACGCAGTCTGCCCGTCGCGACGCCTGTCCGCGCTAGCAACCGGTTAAGGCGGGGCTAAGACCGGATACGGTCGGCGCGTGCCCCACGTGCTGATCAT
>WLIH01000384.1 GCA_009702305.1 Actinomycetota bacterium
CGAGGGCGGCGAGGCGGCGCAGCTGCATCTCGAGGATCGCGTCGGCCTGGATCTCGTCGATGTCGAGCAGCGAGATCAGGCCCTGGCGGGCCTCGGCGACGTCGGGCGAACGACGGATCAGCGCGATCACCTCGTCGAGCTGGTCGAGGGCCTTGACCAGGCCGCGGTAGATGTGGGCCTGCCGCTCGGCCTCGGCGAGGCGGTAGCGGGTGCGGCGCTGGATGACGTCGATCTGGTGGGTGACCCAGTTGCTGATGAACTGGTCGATCGAGAGAGTCCGCGGGACCCCGTCGACCAGCGCCAGCATGTTGGCGCTGAAGTTGGTCTGCAGCTCGGTGTGCTTGAGCAGGTTGTTGAGCACGACCCGGGCGACGGCGTCGCGCTTGAGGATGACCACCAGGCGCTGACCCGTGCGACCCGAGGAGTCGTCGCGCACGTCGGAGATGCCCTGCACCTTGCCGGAGTCGGCGAGCTCGGCGATCTTGAGGGCGAGGTTGTCCGGGTTGACCATGTAGGGCAGCTCGGTGATCGACAGGCAGGTGCGCCCCTTGGCGTCCTCGTCGATCTCGATGACCGCGCGCTGGGTGACCGAGCCGCGGCCGGTGCGGTAGGCCTGCTCGATGCCCTCGCGGCCCACGATCAGGGCGCCGTTGGGGAAGTCGGGACCCTTGACCCGCTCGATCAGTGCGTCCTGCAGCTCCTCGCGGGTGGCGTCGGGGTGCTCGAGCGCCCACAGCGCGCCGTCAGCGATCTCGCGCAGGTTGTGCGGCGGGATGTTGGTGGCCATGCCGACCGCGATGCCGGCCGAGCCGTTGACCAGCAGGTTGGGGTAGCGCGCGGGCAGGACGGTCGGCTCCTGGGAGCGACCGTCGTAGTTGGGCTGGAAGTCGACGGTCTCCTCGGTGATGTCGCGGACCATCTCGAGCGCCAGCGGCGCCATCCGGCACTCGGTGTAGCGCATAGCGGCCGCGGAGTCGTTGCCCGGCGAGCCGAAGTTGCCCTGTCCCTGGATCAGCGGCGCGCGCATCACCCACGGCTGCGCGAGGCGGACCAAGGTGTCGTAGATCGCCGTGTCGCCGTGGGGGTGGTACTGACCCATGACATCGCCGACGACGCGCGAGCACTTCGAGAAGCCGCGGTCGGGGCGGTAGCCACCGTCGTACATCGCGTAGAGCACGCGGCGGTGCACCGGCTTGAGACCATCGCGTACGTCGGGGAGCGCGCGGCCGACGATGACGGCCATCGCGTAGTCGATGTAGGCGCGCTGCATCGAGGTCTGCAGCTCGATGGGCTCGATGCGCCCACCCGGCCCGGGGCCGATCGGGGGGTTGCCGTCGGTGGGGGTCTCGGTCACGTCTCTGGTTCTCTCTCGTGGGATCTACTGGAATCTAGGGATCTTGCTAGAGACCTAGATATCCAGGAATCGAACGTCCTTGGCGTTGCGCTGGATGAAGGAGCGGCGCTGCTCGACGTCCTCGCCCATCAGGATCGAGAAGATCTCGTCCGCGTGGGCGGCGTCGTCCAGGGTGACCTGGAGCATCAGGCGCTGCTCGGGGTTCATCGTGGTCTCCCACAACTCCTCGGCGTTCATCTCGCCGAGACCCTTGTAGCGCTGGACCGGGTTCTCCTTGGGCAGCTTCTTGCCCTGCTCCAGACCGTCGCGCATCATCAGGTCGCGCTCGGTGTCGGAGTAGACGAACTCGTGCTCGGCGGGCTTGTTCCAGCGGATCCGGTAGAGCGGCGGCTGGGCCATGTAGACGAAGCCGTGCTCGATGAGCGGCTTCATGAAGCGGAAGAGCAGCGTCAGGAGCAGCGTGTTGATGTGGTGGCCGTCGACGTCGGCGTCGGCCATCAGCACGACCTTGTGGTAGCGCAGCTTGTCGAGGTCGAACTCCTCGTGGATGCCGGTGCCGAGCGCCGAGATGATCGCCTGGACCTCGGTGTTGGCCAGCACCTTGTCGATGCGGGCCTTCTCGACGTTGAGGATCTTGCCGCGGATCGGCAGGATCGCCTGCACCCGCGGGTCGCGACCCTGGCGGGCGGATCCGCCGGCCGAGTCGCCCTCGACGATGAAGACCTCGCACTCGACGGGATTGGTCGACTGGCAGTCCGACAGCTTGCCGGGCAGGCCGCCGCCGCCGAGCAGACCCTTGCGCGAGCGGGCCAGGTCGCGGGCCTTGCGGGCCGCGATCCGGGCCATCGCCGCCGACTGCGCCTTGCGCACGATCTCCTTGCCCTCGGCGGGGTTCTGCTCCAGCCAGGCGCCGAGCTGATCGTTGACCAGGCGCTGCACGAAGCCCTTGGCCTCGGTGTTGCCGAGCTTGGTCTTGGTCTGGCCCTCGAACTGCGGCTCGCCCATCTTGATCGAGATGATCGCCGTGAGGCCCTCGCGGATGTCGTCGCCCGAGACTCGGTCCTCGGGCTTCTTCATCAGGCCCCACTCCATACCCCAGGTGTTGACCAGGCCGGTCAGCGCCGAGCGGAAGCCCTCTTCGTGAGTGCCGCCCTCGTGGGTGTTGATCGTGTTGGCGAAGGTGTGGACCGACTCGGAGAAGGTGGTGTTCCACTGCATGGCCACCTCGAGGCTCATGTGGTTCTCCACCGACTCGGGTGTCTCGGCCTCGAACGAGATGACCGTCGGGTTGGCCGCGGTCTTGCGCCGGTTGAGGTGCTCGACGTAGTCGACCAGGCCGCGGTCGTACTTGAAGACCTGCTCGAGCCCGCCGCCCTCGGCTCGCTGGATGGCGTCCGCGCCGCTCCCGTCGATGTCGTTGTCGACAGTGTCGTCCTCGATCGCCTCGACCAGGTCGTCGGCGCTGGGACGCTCGTCGCGCACGACGATCTCCAGGCCCTTGTTGAGGAAGGCCATCTCGCGGATCCGGCTGGTGATCGTCTCGAGGGAGTACGTCGTGGTCTCGAAGATGTCGGGGCTGGCCCAGTAGGTGACCGTGGTGCCGGTCCGCTCGCCCGGCTCCATCGGGCGCACCATGGCCAGGTCGGCGTCGGGCACACCGACGGTGAAGGACTGGCGCCACAGGTGGCCACGGTTGCGCACATCGACGATCAGGTGGGTCGACAGGGCGTTGACGACCGAGACACCGACGCCGTGCAGTCCGCCGGAGACCTTGTAGCCGCCGCCGCCGAACTTGCCGCCGGCGTGCAGCATCGTGAGCGCCATCGTGACGGCGGGCATCTCCTGACCGGGTGCGGTGTCGGTGGGGATGCCGCGCCCGTTGTCCTCGACGCGGATGGCGCCGTCGGCCTGCAGGGTGACCACGATCCGGTCGCAGTAGCCGGCCAGCGACTCGTCGACCGCGTTGTCCACGATCTCCCAGATCAGGTGGTGCAGCCCGCGCTCACCGGTCGAGCCGATGTACATGCCCGGGCGCTTGCGCACGGCCTCCAGGCCCTCGAGCACCTGGATCGCCGAGGCGTCGTACTCGACGCCGTTGGGTCGGATGTCGACCTCGGTCTCGTCGACCGCGGGCACCTGCTCGCTGGGCTGCTGGGGGTCCTGGGGGGAGCTCTCGGCGGACACGTGCACCTCTTCTGACCAGGCTCGGACCCGAGCCGCGACATGACGCGGGCCGCGCGAGGCGACCCGGAGCCCATGATAGCCGCCAGAGGCCTCTGATCCACGTATGACGTCCGGCCAG
>WLIH01000385.1 GCA_009702305.1 Actinomycetota bacterium
CCTCGTTGCGCAGCGAGACCGTGCCGGCGTACCTGCCCTCGACCTCGATCGCGAAGCCCCACTCCGTGTCCTCGGCCCAGCCACCCGGCATGATCTCGGTCACGAAGACCCGTGCGTCGTCCCTGGAGTAGGGCACCGGCACCGTGGTCCACCGTTGAGAGAGTGGGTCCTGGCATTGCTCGAAGCTCCCGTCGGCGTCACCGGGCAGGTGTCCGCGGATCGTCACGACACCATCGGTCAGGGTGGGCGCGCTCGGCATGCGCGCAATCTAGCCGGGGTGCTGCTCGCGGTCCTGCTGGTTTCTCTCATCGGTGCGACGGCGGCCTCCGCCCAGGGCGACCCTCGGCGGCCGGCTGCGCCGCGGCCGACCACCGAGGGCCGCTGGATCACCGACCCGCAGGGTCGGGTGCTCGTGCTGCACGGGCTCAACATGGTCTACAAGCTCGACCCCTACGCGCCCGACGAGATCGGGTTCGGTCGTGACGACGCGCGCTTCCTGGCCCGCCACGGCCTCACCACGGTGCGACTCGGCCTGATCTGGAAGGCCGTCGAGCCGCAGCCGGGCGAGTACGACGACGCCTACCTCGCGCGGGTGCGCCGCACGACGCAGGTGCTGGCCGAAGCGGGGATCTGGGTGCTCCTCGACTTCCACCAGGACCTCTACCACGAGCGTTTCCAGGGCGAGGGCGCCCCGGACTGGGCGGTGCTCGACGACGGACTCCCGCCCCAGCCGGCCCTCGGCTTCCCGTACAGCTACTTCGTCAACCTGGGTCTGAACCGCGCCTTCGACAACTTCTGGGCCAATACCGCCGGTCCGGGCGGTGTCGGTCTCCAGGACCGGTACGCCGCCGCGTGGGCGCACGTCGCGCAGGCCTTCCGCGGCGTGCCGAGGGTGCTGGGGCTCGATCTCTTCAACGAGCCGTGGCCGGGCACCGGATGGCAGGCCTGCATCAACCCGCTGGGCGGCCCGACGTTCGACCCGCGACTGGAGGCGTTCACCCAGCGCAGCATCGACGCGATCCGGGCGGTCGACCCCCTCACGCCGGTGTTCTACGAGCCGCACGTGCTGTTCAACAACGGCGTGCAGACGACCCTGCGCCCCGAGGGCGACCAGCTCGCGTTCTCGTTCCACGACTACTGCCTCACCGCCGACGCCGGTCTCGGGGAGGTCCCGCTGCCGCTGCCCACCGACACCGGCGACCCGCTCTGCGCCACCTTCGACGACCTGGTGTGGGGCAACACCGCCGACCACGTCGCGACGACCGGGCACCCGCCGCTGCTGACGGAGTTCGGCGCGACGACCAACCAGCCGGTCATCCGCGACATGCTGCGCCGGGCCGAGGAGGCGATGACGGGCTGGCAGTTCTGGGCCTACTGCGGCTGCGACGACCCGACCACCACCGGCCCGGGCGCCACGCAGGCGCTGGTGTTCGACCCGGCCAAGGCGCCGGTCGGCGACAACGTCGACCGGGCCAAGCTCCGGTCGTTGGTCGTGCCGCACCCGCTCGCGGTGTCCGGCACCCCGGCGGCCTACCACTTCGACCGGGCGACCCGGGTCTTCACCGCGTCCTGGTCGACCGCCCGGGTCGACGGATCCGGCGGGTTCGCCGCCGGTGCGCTCACGCGCATCTCCGTGCCGGCCCTGGTCTACCGGTCGGCGTACGCCGTGCAGGTCGCCGGAGGGCGCGTGGTGTCGAAGCCGGGTGCCTCGGTGCTCGTCGTGCGCCAGGACCGCGACGCCGACCGGGTCGAGGTGGGCGTCCGGCCCCGTTGACGCCGCGACCGGGCAGGTCGGGGAGAATGCGGCCATGCCCATCGCAGAGCCCCAGGTCGACGTCCCGGTGACCCCGACGGCCGGGTCGCGGCCGCGCGTGCTGTCCGGGATCCAGCCGACGGCCGACTCGTTCCACTTCGGCAACTACCTCGGTGCGCTGCGGCAGTGGGTGGACCTCCAGCGCGACCACCAGCCCTTCTTCTTCATCGCCGACCTGCACGCGATCACCGTCGAGCAGGACCCGAAGGTGCTGCGCGAGCGGACCCTGCGCGCGGCGGCACAGCTGTTGGCGATGGGCGTCGACCCGGCCCGCTCGGCCATCTTCGTGCAGAGCCAGGTGCCCGAGCACGCGCAGCTCGGCTGGGTGCTGCAGTGCCTGACCGGCTTCGGCGAGGCTCGCCGGATGACTCAGTTCAAGGACAAGTCCGCCAAGGGAGGGGAGGGCGCGGCCTCGGTCGGCCTGTTCACCTACCCGATCCTGCAGGCGGCCGACATCCTGCTCTACCGCCCCCACTACGTGCCGGTGGGGGAAGACCAGCGCCAGCACCTGGAGCTGACCCGCGACGTCGCGCAGCGTTTCAACCACCGCTACAAGAAGACGTTCCGGCTCCCCGAGCCCTACATCCTCAAGGCCACGGCCAAGATCGCCGACCTGCAGGAGCCCACCTCGAAGATGTCGAAGTCGGCGTCGTCGCCGGCGGGGATCATCGAGATGCTCGACGACCCGGCCGTCAGCGCGAAGAAGATCCGCTCGGCCGTGACCGACTCCGACGGGGAGATCCGCTTCGACGCCGAGACCAAGCCCGGCGTGAGCAACCTGCTGACGATCTACTCCGCCCTCACCGGCGAGGCCGTCACCAGCCTCGAGGAGCAGTACGCCGGCAAGGGCTACGGCGACCTGAAGAAGGATCTGGCCGAGGTCGTCATCACCTTCGTCTCACCCTTCCGCGAGCGGACGCTCGAGCTGCTCGACGACCAGGCCCACCTGACCGCCGTCCTCAAGCAGGGCGTCGAGCAGGCACGATCGGTCGCCGAGGCGACGCTGCGCGACGTCTACCAGCGAGTGGGGTTCGTGGCTCCCAGCCTGTAGCAACTAGGGTGGACGGGTGCTCAGGATCGGTGTCGCCATCGCCATCCCCGAGCCGTGGGCGACGCAACTGCAGGACTACCGCGCCAGCGTCGGCGACACCACGGCGACGATGATCCCCACGCACATCACGCTGGTCCCGCCGACCGAGATCGACGACGCCGACCTCGCGGTGGTCGAGCAGCATCTCACCACGGTGGCCGAGGACGTCGAGGCGTTCTCCGTCCGGCTCCGCGGCACCGGCACCTTCCGGCCGATCTCGCCGGTGGTGTTCGTGATGCTCGCGACCGGGATCTCGCAGTGCGAGCGGCTGGCCGGCGCCGTCCGCTCCGGCCCGCTCGACGTCCAACTCGCCTTCCCGTACCACCCGCACGTCACCGTCGCCCATCACCTCGACGACGCGAGTCTCGACCGGGCCTTCGACGACCTCGCCGGTTTCGAGTGCGACTTCGCGGTCGAGGGCTTCCACCTCTACGTCCACGACGAGCACCACGGCTGGCAGGCCACCCGCGACTTCAGGTTGCCCGTGCCCGGGTCAGTCTGAGCATGGCCTCGATCAAGGAGCGGCTCTCCCAGCGGATCAGCGCGCTGCGCGAGGAGCGGCCCAGCGTCGACCATCTGGTGCGGATGCAGGAGCACTACGGTGCGGTGAAGGCCGGGCAGCAGGCCGGTGCGGTCACGTACTTCGGCTTCCTGTCCTTCTTCCCGATCCTGGCGCTGGCCTTCTTCGTCGTCGGTCTGGTCTCGCAGGTCTTCTCCGATGCCGACGCGACCCTGCTGCGCGCGATCGACTC
>WLIH01000386.1 GCA_009702305.1 Actinomycetota bacterium
CCCACGCCACCGAGGTCGTCGTGCACGGCCACGGCGTCGGGGCCGCGATCGCCCAGGTCGAGGCCGCCAACTTCGACGACGTCCACGGCCTCGTGCTGATGTCGTGGGCCGACACCAACGCCTCGCAGCGCGCCTTCGAGGAGGCCGGTCAGCAGAGCGTCGCCTGCCTGTCCGGCGCGAGCTACGCCTCCTACGGCGCCACCGACGGCGACTTCCAGTCGCTGCTCTTCAGCTCGGCGATCGCCCGCGTGCTCAGCGCGGCCACCGCGCTGCGCAACTCGGTGCCCTGCGGCGACGTGACGAGCCTGGCGCCGCTGCTCGCGGCGTCCGTCCTGACCACCCACCAGATCGAGGTGCCGGTGCTGCTGCTCTTCGGTGACGAGGATGCGCTCAACCGACCCGGCGCGGCCGAGGAGCAGGCCGGTCGCTTCGACTCCAGCCCGTCGGTGACGACCACGACCTTCGCTCACACCGGCAGCGCGCTACCGCTGGAGAAGTCCGCCCCGCAGGTGCGCGCCAGCGTGCTGCGCTGGCTGGCCCAGCAGTAGGGCCGAGCGGCAGCAGCGCTCAGGCGCCGGCTGCCCGCGGGGCGGTCGGGTCGGCGCCCTCGCCGCCCTGCTCGCGGGCGACGTACTCCTCGATGTCCTCGATGTCGTCGAGGTTGCGCTTGACCACGGTCAGCAGGTCCGACATGGTCGCGACCTCCTCGACCTGCTCCTTGATGAACCACTGCATGAACTGCTCCGAGGCGAAGTCCGACTCCTCGCGAGCCGTGCGCAGCAGCCCGTTGATCTGCTCGGTGACGCGCTTCTCCTGCTCGAGGGCGAGCTCGACGGGTGCGCTCACGTCGGCGAACGACGGCACGGGCGCCGCGACCCCGGGGATGGTCACTGGGGAGTCGGTGTCGAGGAGGTACTGCACCATCATCATGGCGTGGTCGCGCTCCTCGAGCGCCTGTCCGTAGAAGAAGGCCGCCATCTGCGGCATCGTCTCGGCGTCGTAGTAGACGGCACAGGCGAGGTACTGGTTGTGGGCTGCCAGCTCGTTGCCGATCTGGGTGTTGAGCTGCTCGACGAAACGGGCTGCAGGCACGGGGTGACTCCTCGGTGGTCGGGCCCGCGTCCGGCGTCTCGGAGCGGGTCAGGCGGCCTTCGCCAGCTGCTTCTTGGTGAACTTCTTGCCGTCCACGCGCACCAGCTTGCGACGCTTCACGGTATACCCCGACGGCAGCGTGCCCTCCTTCAGCATCCGCAGCGGACAGCGCCCGCACTTGGACTTGGAGACGCAGCACTCCCGCTTCGGCAGCTTGGCGACGACCTTCTTGGTCGTCGACTTCGACTTCTTGGGCACGCTGCGAGCGTATCAAATCAATTAGGCGTGCCTAACCTCATTCGTCCATCGGCTGGATCACACCGGCCACGGCCCAGTCGGGCCCCGCCGTACGCCGCAGGTCGGCGCTGCAGCCGCCACCGAGGACGAGGTCGTACGCCGCCTCGCGGGGTCGGCCGGTGAGCGCGGGGTACGCCGCCGAGATCGCTCCCCCGTGGCTCACGACCACCGCGGTCCGGCCCGCATGGCGCTGCGCGACCTCCTCGACGACCCGCATCACCCGGGCGACCACGGCCGCGACGGTCTCGCCCCCGGGCACCTGGGCCTGGTCGTCTCCGCCGACCCACCGACCGAACACCTCGCCGACGACCGCCGCCTCGTCCTGGTCGGTGCCGGCGAGGGCACCGACGGAGTACTCCCGCAGGTCTTCGCGCACCGTCACGAGGTCGATCCCGAGCTCTGCGGCGAGGATCTCGGCGCTCTGGGCCGCCCGCGAGAGCGGACTGCACCAGATGGCGTCGACGCCCTCCGAGCGCAGCCGTGCCGCCAGCCCGCGGACCTGGGTCCGCCCGGCGCTGGTGAGGCAACCGCCCTCGTCGGTGACGAGGCTGGTCTCGTAGTCGGCCAGGCCATGCCGGGTCAGCAGGATCCTGGTCGCCATGCGATCAGTCGAGGTCGTTGGCCCGGCGGATCACGTCGACGATGCCGCCCATGATCTCGGTGAGCCCGAAGTCCTTGGGGGTGTAGACCGCCGCGACACCCAGCTCCACGAGGCGACGTCCGTCCGACTCGGGGATGATCCCGCCGACGATCACCGGCACGTCGTCCAGGCCGGCAGCACGCAGGCCGTCGAGCACCGCGGGCACCAGCTCCATGTGAGAGCCCGAGAGGATCGAGAGGCCGACGCAGTGCACGTCCTCGGTCACAGCCGCCGAGACGATCTGCTCGGGCGTGAGCCGGATGCCCTGGTAGATGACCTCGAAGCCGGCGTCGCGGGCGCGCACGGCGACCTGCTCGGCTCCGTTGCTGTGGCCGTCGAGGCCCGGCTTGCCCACCAGCAGGCGCAGCCGACCGCCGAGCTCCTCGCCGGTCGCGCGCACGCGCTCGCGCACCGCGGTGAGCTCCGCGCCGGCCTCGGCGACGATCGCGCCGCTGACCCCGGTCGGTCCGCGGTACTCACCGAACACCTCGCGCAAGGTGGCGGCCCACTCCCCCGTGGTCGCGCCGGCCCGGGCCGCGGCGAGCGTGGGGATCATCAGGTTGGTCTCGGTCTTGGCGGCCTCGGCGAGCGCACGCAGCGCCTCGACGACCTCCTGCTCGTCGCGCTCGGCCTTCCAGGCCTCGACGCTGGCGCGGGCAGTCTTCTCGGCCTCGGGGTCGGCAGCCATGATGGCGCCGTCGAGGTCGGCGGTGAGCGGCGAAGGCTCGGTGGTCTCGTACTTGTTGACGCCGACGATGATCTCGTCGCCGGTCTCGATCCGCGCCCGACGGGCCGCGTGGGAGGAGACGAGCTCGGACTTCATGTACTCGACGGCGGCGATCGCGCCGCCCATCGCCTGCACTCGGTCGATCTCGGCCTTCGCGCCCTCGACGAGCTCGGCGACCTTGGCCGCGATGACGTGGGAGCCGTCGAAGATGTCGCCGTACTCGAGCAGGTCGGACTCGAAGGCCAGCACCTGCTGCAGGCGCAGGGACCACTGCTGGTCCCACGGCCTCGGCAGGCCGAGGGCCTCGTTCCACGCGGGCAGCTGCACCGCACGGGCCCGGGCGTTCTTGGACAGCGTCACGCCGAGCATCTCGAGCACGATGCGCTGGACGTTGTTCTCCGGCTGGGCCTCGGTCAGGCCGAGGGAGTTGACCTGGACGCCGTAGCGGAAGCGGCGCATCTTGGGGTCCTGCACGCCGTAGCGCTCCTGGGTGATCTCGTCCCAGAGCTGCACGAAGGCACGCATCTTGCACGTCTCCTCGACGAAGCGCACGCCGGCGTTGACGAAGAAGGAGATCCGTCCGACGACCTTCTCGAAGTCGGACTCGTCGACCTGGCCCGAGGCCTTGACCTGGTCGAGCACGGCGATCGCGGTGCTCAGCGCATACGCGAGCTCCTGCGTCGGCGTCGCGCCCGCCTCCTGCAGGTGGTAGCTGCAGATGTTGATGGGGTTCCACTTCGGGATCTGGTGGACCGTGTAGGCGATCATGTCGGCGATCAGCCGCATCGAGGCCTCGGGCGGGAACGCGTAGGTCCCGCGGGAGAGGTACTCCTTGATGATGTCGTTCTGGGTGGTGCCGGCCAGCTGGGCGGCGAC
>WLIH01000387.1 GCA_009702305.1 Actinomycetota bacterium
GGTCTCGATACACCGCCTCGCTGGCGCTCGGCGGCACTCGACCAACGAGGACGACCCTCGTCGCTCGGCGGCACTCGACCAACGAGGACGCTTCTCGGTGGTCGAGTAGGCGCGCCAGCGCCGTATCGAGACCTGGCGACCTCGGGCCGGAGTGGTCTCGATACACCGCCTCGCTGGCGCTCGGCGGCACTCGACCAACGAGGACGACCCTCGTCGCTCGGCGGCACACGACCAACGAGGACGCCCCTCGTCGCTCGGCGGCACACGACGAACGAGGGGATGGCTTTCGGCGGGAGTCGGGGTCAGCCGGCGAGGCGGGAGCGGACGTCGACCAGGGCGGTGCCGAGGGCGGCGACCGGGTCGACGAAGAGCGGCTCGAAGGCGATCTCGGCGGCTCCGAGCAGCACCGAGTCGGCACCGAGTCCGGGCAGGCTGACGGTGACCGACTCCAGCGGCGCCGGGAGGGCGCGCTCAGCCAGTCCGGCGTCGACATCGGCGTGGACCAGGGAGTAGAGCGAGCTGAAGTAGCCGCCCAGCACGATCAGCTGGGGGTTGAAGGCGTTGACGATGCTGGCCAGGCCGTGGCCGAGCGCCGCACCGGTCGCGCGCAGCTCCGCCGTTGGCCGCTCGTACGCCGCCAGGACCTCGCCGAGCTGGGCGACCTCGGACGGCGGGCACTTGATCGCCTCGGCGATGGCGTGCGCACCTACCTCGGTCTCCCAGCAGCCGCGGTTGCCGCAGTGGCACGGCCGCCCCCCGGGGTCGAAGCGGAGGTGACCGATCTCGCCGGCGTACCCCGCCGCCCCGACCAGCTGCACCCCGCCCGAGATGATCCCCGCACCGACGCCGACGTTGCCGGAGACGTAGATGAGGTCGTCGATGCCGACGCCGGCACCGCGACGGTGCTCGGCCAGAGCGCCGAGGTTGGCGTCGTTGGCCAGCGACACCGGGATGTCGAGACCGAGCGCCGCCAGCACGATGCCGGCGAACGAGACGTCGGACCACTCGAGGTTGGGGGCCAGACGTACCAGTCCGTCGGTGCTACGCACCAGCCCGGGCACGCTGACCCCCATCCCGACCAGGGGCGCAGCGACGTCGACGTCGGCGACGACCTGACGGATCAGGCCGGCCACGGCCGCACCCACCTGCCAGGCCTCGCCGTGCACCTCGATCGGCGCCTGGGCACGCCCGAGGACCACTCCCCCGAGCCCGACCCCGGCGACGACCGCGCGGTCGATGCCGAGATCGACGGCGATGACGTACGGGCCGGCATCAGCCACCCCGACGCCGGCCGACGGCCGGCCGGCACCGGTGCGCGACACCGCCGGCAGGGTGCGCTCGGTGATGCCCAGCGACTCGAGCTCGGCGACCAGGCCCGCGATGGTGCTGCGGTTGAGCCCCATCAGGGTGGTCAGCTCCGCCCGGGAGATGTCGCCTGCGCCGTGCACGTGGCGCAGCAGGGTGCCGAGGTTGTGCCGACGGACCGACTCCTGGTTGGTCCCGAGCCCAGGTGAGCGCGAGGACGGCACCGGGTGCGCCTAGACCCCGGCTGCGGAGCGGCGGCGACGGGAGATCGCGTCGACGCTGGCAGCCAGCAGCAGGACTCCGCCGGTCACGAAGTAGTTGATGTAGCTGGCCTGGTTGAGCAGACCGAGACCGTTGGCGATCGTCGCGATCACCAGACCGCCGATGACGGCATCGCGCGCCTTGCCGCGACCTCCGAAGAGGCTGGTGCCACCGATCACGGCCGCGCCGACGGCGTACAGGAGCACGTTGCCGCCTCCCGAGGAGGGCGAGACCTTGCCGCTGTAGGCCGCGGACAGCACACCGCTGATGGCCGCCATCGTCGAGCAGATCATGAACGCCGAGACCTTCATCCGGTTGACGTTGATGCCCGCACGACGAGCCGCCTCGGCGTTGCCGCCGACGGCGTACAGGTGGCGTCCGTAGGCCGTGCGGCCGAGCACGAAGGTCCACACGACCAGCAGCACCACGACGACCGGCAGGGTCCACGGGATGCCCTCGATGGGGAAGGTGGCGTTGAGGCTCCGGTTGCGGTTGAGCAGGTAGGTGAGGCCGAGGGCGATGACCGCGAAGGCACCGATCCGCACGAGCACGAGGCTGAACGGCGGGCGCTGCAGGTCGCGCTCGGTCTGGGTGCGGTGCCGCATCAGGGTGAGCGCCGCGAACGCGACCACCACGACGACGGCGGCGATCCAGCCGACGGTGACGGGCACGTTCTTGATCGCGAGACCGCGGATCACCTCGTCGCGCACCGGCACCGAGCCGCCGGCGCCGATCAGCTTGAGAGGCACGCCCTGCAGTCCGAGGAAGAAGGCCAGCGACACGACGAACGACGGGATGCCGAGGTAGGCGACCAGCAGGCCGATCACGATGCCGATCAGGCAGCCGACGAGCATGCCGACGATCACCGCGACCCACCACGGCTGGCCGTGGTCGACGATCGCGAGGGCGGTGAAGGTCGCGGCGACGCCACCGGTGACACCGGCCGACAGGTCGATCTCGCCGAGCAGCAGCACGAAGATCAGACCCATCGCGAGCACGCAGATCGAGCCGGCCTGGATGATCAGGTTGGCCTGGTTGAGCATCGAGAAGAAGCGGTCGTTGGCGAGGCCGAAGACGATATAGAGCACGACCAGTCCGAGCACGGCGGGCAGGGCGCCCATGTCGCCGCTGCGCAGGCGGTTCAGGTAGTCGGTGACGGCGCCGCGCAACGTGCTGGTGCGTCGGGCGTCGGCCGAGAAGTCGCCGCGAGCCGCATCGGCGGGCGTGGTCTCAGGGGTGGTCTCAGGGGTCTCGAGAGTCATGACAGGTCAGTCCCTTTCAGACGGTCGCGGTCGCGGGGTCCTCGGCGATGCCGAGGTCTCCGGAGCGTCCGGCGGTGATCAGCTCGACGACTTGGGCGCGGGTGACGTCCTTGGTGGCGACGTCCGCGGCGACCCGGCCGAGGTAGAGGGCGGTGATCCGGTCGGCGACCTCGAAGACGTCGGCCATGTTGTGCGAGATCAGGACGACGCCCAGGCCGCGGTCGGCGAGACGGCGCACCAGGTCGAGCACCTGGCGGGTCTGCGCTACACCGAGGGCCGCGGTCGGCTCGTCGAGGAGCACGATCTTGCTGTTCCACAGCACCGCCTTGGCGATCGCGACCGTCTGGCGCTGACCGCCGGAGAGGCTCGCGACGCTCTGACGGACCGAGGTGACCGTGCGCACCGAGAGCGAGCCGAGCGTGTCACGAGCGCGCGACTCCATCGTCGCCTCGTCGAGCAGGACCCCCCGCTTCTCCTCACGCCCGAGGAACATGTTCTGGACGATGTCGAGGTTGTCGCACAGCGCGAGGTCCTGATAGACGACCTCGACCCCGAGGTCGGCCACGTCCTTCGGACCGCTGACGGACACCTCGCTGCCCTCGAAGAGGTAGTCGCCGGTGTCGCGGCCGTAGATGCCGGCGATCACCTTGACCAGGGTCGACTTGCCCGCGCCGTTGTCACCCACCAGCGCGGTCACCTGACCGGGGTAGACCGCGAAGTCGACGTCGTGCAGCACGTGCACGACACCGAAGGACTTGTTGACACCGCGGAGCTCGAGCAACGGCTCGGTCATGACGGGAC
>WLIH01000388.1 GCA_009702305.1 Actinomycetota bacterium
CGTCGGCGCCCAGCCGGGGGACTGCATCTTCTTCTCGGCGGGTTCGGCCAAGGCCGGCCGCGCCCTGCTCGGTGCGACCCGCATCGAGATCGCCAAGCGGCTCGATCTCATCGACCCGGACGCGTGGGCGTTCACCTGGGTGGTGGACTGGCCGCTGTTCGAGGCGACCGACGATGCCACCGCCTCCGGGGACGTCGCCGTCGGCGACGGCGCGTGGACGGCCGTGCACCACGCCTTCACCTCGCCGCAGGAGCTCGACGGCTTCGACACCGATCCCGGCAACGCGATCGCCTGGGCCTACGACATCGTCTGCAACGGCAACGAGATCGGCGGCGGCTCGATCCGTATCCACCGCGAGGACATCCAGCGGCGGGTCTTCGCCGTGATGGGCCTGGCCGAGGACGAGGCGCAGGAGAAGTTCGGCTTCCTGCTCGACGCGTTCAAGTACGGCGCGCCCCCGCACGGCGGCATCGCGTTCGGCTGGGACCGGATCGTGTCGCTGCTCGCCGGCGTCGACTCGATCCGCGACGTGATCGCCTTCCCGAAGTCCGGCGGCGGCTTCGACCCGCTGACCGCCGCTCCGGCGCCGATCACCCCCGCTCAGCGCAAGGAGGCCGGTGTGGACGCCACGCCGGCGAAGGATCTCCCGGCTCAGGCCTGATCCGCCGTACGAAAAACCAGTTGCGCCATCTCGCGGGTCGAGACCGGATCGTTACTCGTGAGTGATCGCAACCGCGGTAGCGGTCACATAGAGTCACTGCTCGGCGCGCACACGAGCGCGGGCCGGGAGACCCCCGGCCTGGACAAGTGATGGGGTGAGCATGTCGGCAACGACGACAGGGCCGCAGACCCAGGGACAGCAGGACGACGGACCCGTCGCCCCGTCCCCGGAGAAGAAGAAGGCCACGTCGATCACCGGCAAGTCGCCGATGCGGATCGCGATGGGGCGCCTGGCCCGCGACAAGGTCGCGATGATCTGCTTCGCCGTCGTCGTGTTCTTCACGATCGTGGCCGTCTTCGCCGGCACCATCTGCAAGATCTTCGGTGTCTCGACCGACACCGTCCTGGGTCTGAGCTCGCTGCTCGACCTCTCGGGCCTGCCGCGCAAGGGCCCGCCGAACAACGGGTTCGACCCCGAGCACCCCTTCGGCATCGCGCCGTCGACCGCGACCGACAACCTGGCGTTCTGGGTCTACGGCTGCCGCAACTCGCTCCAGATCGCAGCCAGCGCCACGCTGATCGCCACCGTCGTCGGCATCGTGATGGGCCTGCTGGCCGGCTTCCTCGGCGGGATGGTCGACCGGATCGTCTCCTTCTTCACCGACTTCTTCCTCACCGTGCCGTTCCTTCTCGCTGCGCTGACCGCAGCGCCGATCATCAACGAGCGCTTCCGTGAGAGCCCCAGCTACTCCACGATCCAGGTCTACGCACTGATCGCGGTGCTCTCGCTCTTCGGCTGGATGGGTCTTGCCCGGCTCGTCCGTGGCGAGGTCCTCTCGCTGCGCGAGCGCGAGTTCATCCAGGCCGCGCGGGTGCTCGGCATGCCGACCAGCCGGATCCTGATCCGCGAGCTGCTCCCCAACCTCGCCGCGCCCATCGTGGTCAGCGTGTCGCTGATGCTGCCGGCGTTCGTCTCCGCCGAGGCCGGGTTGGCCTACCTCGGCATCGGCGTGACCCAGCGCCCGTCGTGGGGTCAGACGATCCTGCAGGCCAGCAAGCAGTTCGAGACCTACCCGCTCTACCTCTGGGAGCCGCTCCTGGGCATCGTCGCCCTGGTGCTGGCCCTCAACCTCCTGGGCGACGCGCTGCGTGACGCGCTCGACCCCAAGACCCGTCGCTGACGGGCAGCAGACGTCGCCCCGAATCCTCCTCGGGGCGCGATTCACAGGAAAGAAAGGCTGGACAATGAGACGGACCAAGCCGCTGGCGGTTGTCGCCGGTGCTGCGCTGTTCGCCCTTGCCGCATGTGGTGGCGATGGTGGTTCAAGTGACGACGAGACCGGTGGTGGGTTCCAGGACTCCGCCGAGGCCATCGCCAAGGATGCCAAGCGTCAGGGCCCGGCCGCTGAGGTCGAGGGCGCGACCGCGGGTGGCACCATCACGGTGCTCCTCAACGGCGACCCCGGTCCCGAGGACCTGGACCCGACCAACGGATGGTCGGTGACCGGCAACTCGATCCAGCAGGCGCTCACCAGCCGCTCGCTGACCCAGTACTCCTACGACCCCGAGTCCAAGGAGATGGTCCTGGTCCCCGACCTGGCCGTCGACCTGGGCACGCCCAACGACGACTTCACCGAGTGGACGTTCGACATCCGCAAGGACGCCACGTGGGAGGACGGCTCGCTGATCACTGCCGAGGAGGTCGCCTGGGGCATCACCCGGTCGATGGACTCCACGCAGTTCCCCTCAGGCCCCGGCACGGAGTACTCGCAGACGTACTTCCTCGACGCCGGCAAGTACCAGGGTCCCTACACCGACAAGGGCAAGGAGTGGAAGGGCGTCTCCTTCGACGCCGAGGCCAACTCGGTCACCATCAAGATGGCCAAGCCGTTCCCGGACATGGACTACTGGGGCGCGTTCATGGCCATGGGCCCCGCGCCGCTGGGCGACGAGAGCCAGCCGCCGGACTACGGTCAGAACATCAAGGCGAACGGTCCTTACAAGGTGGAGTCCTTCCGCCCCGGTGAGGAGCTCGTCCTGGTCAAGAACGACCAGTGGGTCGCTGACACGGACCCGGCGCGTCACCAGTACGCCGACAAGTGGATCTTCAAGTTCAACGCCGACCAGGCGCAGAGCGACCAGGTCATGCTGAGCGACAACACCGACTCGGAGACCTCGCTGGCCATCGGCCTGGGCTCGAACAACTACACGAAGGCCGTGGACCAGCTCCAGGACCGCCTCGTGCAGCAGTCGGCGCAGTGCACCAGCTTCCTGGCGCCCGACTACGCGACCACCGACGTCAACTTCCGCAAGGCGATCGCCTACGCGTACCCCTACGAGGACGTCTGGACCGCCTCGGGTGAGGTGCCCGGCGTGACCCGTGTCCCGGCCAACTCGATCATGCCTCCCGGCATGGCGGGCAAGCACGACTACTACGTCGACGGCGAGCAGTTCGTCTTCGACACCGAGAAGGCCAAGGAGCTGCTGGCCGAGTCCGACACCCCGGCGAAGATCAAGATGATCTTCTACGAAGTCGACCCGCTCGCGGTTGCTGCTCAGAAGGTCATCAAGCGGGCCTTCGAGGAGGCTGGCTTCGAGGTCGAGCAGGTCGCCGTCCAGGACTCGCCGTACGCGACGTGGACCAACCCGGACGACAAGCTCAACAAGTCGCTCAACCTGCGCGGCGTCAACTGGTGCTCGGACTGGCCCTCGGGTCTGACCATGCTCCCGCCGCTCGTCAAGACCGGCGCGACCTACAACACCGCCTTCTTCTCGGAGAAGTCCGTGGACGACCGCATGGCTGAGATCCCGCTCCTGCCCCTGGACGAGCAGGCTGACGCCTGGGGTGCCCTGGACGAGAGCCTCTCGACCGAGTTCTTCCCGATCATCCCCACCGCCTTCCGCAACGAGCTCTTCGCGTTCGGCACCAAGATCGGCAACCCCTCGGGCGACGGTGCGA
>WLIH01000389.1 GCA_009702305.1 Actinomycetota bacterium
AGCGAGAGCGGCTGGCCGATCCGCCAGGCGTCGACGAAGAGGAACGCCCAGCCGACGGCACCCGCGAGCAGCAGCACGCGCACCAGGAGCAGGAACGACGTCGTGGACGCCATCCAGAAGACCAGGTCGTGATCGATCGCCACCGCCAGCAGCAGCACCAGGCCGACGACGAGGCAGCCGAGCCAGATCCGCAGCGCGAGGCGTCCGACCCGGCGGTTGCCGGCCGCGAGCTGGGCGGAGCCGGGCGCGACCAGGGTCATCGCCATCAGCGACAGGGCGCGACGGAAGCGCACTCGTGCGGCGCGGTCGGCGGCGCTGGTGCGGTGCTGGCCGTCGAGCAACCCGGGGGAAGTGGCGGGTGGCATCGAGATGCCTCTCTGGAGCGGGGAAGATCGTGCTCAGCAGTATCACCAGTCACAGGGGCCACAGCGCGGCACGACGCGCCGACGGCCTGGGATCGAGACGGCCGGGGATCGGGACGGCGACGGTGCGGGACTCAGCCGGCCGCGTGCTGCTCGATCGCCTCCAGCAGCGCGGGGTCGGGCTCGCGGTCGAGGTAGACCAGCCGCACCGCTCGCGGGTCGGGGTTCGGGACGTCCGCGCCGCGCCACACCAGCTGGAGCCCGAGCCCTTCGGTCGTGCGGCGTGAGCCCTCGTTGTGCTCGAGGAGGTAGGCCAGCACGGGTCGGTCCGGGTCGAGCCGGTGAGCGGCAGCGATCGCCGCGCGCGCCATCTCGCTGGCATAGCCCCGGCGTACGACGGACTGGCTGAAGCGGAAGGCGAGGTTCCACCAGGGCCACGGCGGGGTCGGCACCGCGCAGCCTCCCCAGCCGATCACCGGACCCCGGGGCAGGTCGCGGACGCTCCAGTAGCCGAGCCCGTGCTCGTCGAACCCCCGCTGGCTGAGCCGGACTATCTCGGGAGTCCGCGACCGGTCGGTGTGACGCAACGACGGATAGTGCGCCCACGAGGCCGGGTCGGAGTGGATCGCGAACAGGTCGTCGCAGTCGGCGTCCACGGCCTGGTCGAGCCACAGCCGCTCGGTCCGCAGGTGGCGCACGTCGTTCACGGCAGCTCCAGGCGTCCGGCCTCGATCTCGCTCTTGCGGGCCAACCGGTTGGCCCGACGGATCTCCGCCTCCCGCAGCCGCCGATGGTCCTCGGGCGTCTCCGGGCTCAACGACGGGATCGGCCGCGGCCGCCCGTCGGCATCGATCGCGACGAACACGAAGGAGGCCGACGCCACGTGCAGGCCGCTCTCGGAGGGGTCGTTCCACGGCTGCGCCTCGACCCGGACCCCGATCTCCATCGACGACCGGCCGGCCCAGTTGACCTGCCCGATCGTGCGCACGATGTCGCCGACCGCCACCGGTCGCAGGAAGACCATCTCGTCGAGGGCGGCCGTGACAGCGGGGCCGTCCGTGTGGCGCTGCGCGATCGCTCCGGCTGTCGAGTCGGCGAGCTTGACGATCTCGCCGCCGTGGATGTTGCCGAGGAGGTTCGCCTCGCGACCGGTCATCATCACCGCGAGCGACACGCGGGCGTACGACGGAGGACGCGGGGTCAGGTGGGAGCCCATGCGCGCACGGTAGCGTCAGCGCCATGGCAGAGCGTCCGGACGACGGCGACCGCGAGGCTGGGTCCGGACCCGAGTTCGGCTGGCTCTACGGTGGCCAGCAGGCGACCCCACCACCGACGCACGAGCCCGGGCCTGATGCGACCCGGATGATGCGCACCCAGCCCCGAGATCTCCCGGGGGCGGTGCCGCCACCGGGCACGGCTCCCGTCCCGACCCCGGCGCCCGGCGCCCCGCCGCCGTACTCCCCCGCCCCCGGTGGCGGGGGTGTGCCGTTGCCGCGGCCACGACGCCCGCGCTTCCGGGTGCGCTATGTGCTCCTGCTCGTGCTGCTCTGGATCGTCTACCTCGTCGCCGTGCCGGTCTTCGCCTGGACCAAGGTCGACAAGGTGGCCTTCGAGCCCGGCGGCGACCGTCCTGGCGAACAGCCCGGCACGACGTACCTCGTCGTCGGCAGCGACTCCCGCGGCGACCTGACGGCGGCCGAGCGCAAGGCCTACGGCACCGGCAACGCCAGCGGTCAGCGCACCGACACCATCCTCGTGCTGCACACCGGCTCCGGCCCCAACCTGCTGATGTCGATCCCGCGCGACACGCTGGTCGACGTGCCCGGTCACGGCACGACCAAGATCAACGCGGCCTACGCGTTCGGCGGCCCGAAGCTGCTGGTCAAGACCGTCGAGCAGACCACCGGCATCCGCATCGACGAGTACGTCGAGATCGGCATCGGCGGCTTCGTCGACCTGGTCGACGCCGTCGGCGGGGTCGAGATCTGCCCGAAGCAGGACATGGTCGACAAGCTCGCCAACCTCGACGTGAAGAAGGGCTGCCAGGAGGCCGACGGTGTCACGGCACTCGGCTACGCCCGCTCGCGGCACGTGGCTGCGCTCGGCGACATCGAGCGCACCCGCCAGCAGCGCGAGGTGGTCTCGGCGATCGGGCGCAGCGCCGTCTCGCCGTGGTCGGTGCTCAACCCCGTGCGCTGGTGGCGGCTCAACATGGCCTCGGTGCGCACCGTCACCGTCGGCGACGGCATGAGCCCGCTGCGCGCCGGCCTGTGGGCGATGGCGATGACCCGGGTGGACGGCGACACCGGCCTGACCTGCGTCGTGCCGATCAGCGACCTCGCCGTGCACCTCGACGAGGCCCGCGCCAAGCAGATGTTCCAGGCCGTGATCGAGGACCGGACCGACCGGATCGGCAAGAGCCTGTGCACCCCGACCGGACTACCGAAAGCGATCACCGGATGAGCGACTACGAGACCCTGCACTGGGAGGTCGACGCCGACGGCATCGCCACCCTCACCATCAACCGGCCCGACGCCCTCAACGCGTTCGACCTGACGATGGCGCGCGAGCTCGAGCAGGTGTTCCTGGTCGACGCCCTCGACGACGAGGTCCGGGCCGTGGTCGTCACCGGCGAGGGTCGCGCGTTCTGCGCCGGTATGGACCTGAGCGCGAGCGGCAACGTCTTCGGCCTCGACGAGAGCGTGACCCCGACGCCCGAGGACCTGCGGGCCCACCTGACCGAGGCGCCCTACCACGACGGCATCCGTGACACCGGCGGTCGCGTCACCCTCGCCATCCACGCCCTGCCCAAGCCGGTGATCGCCGCCATCAACGGTCCGGCCGTCGGGATCGGGGCGACGATGACCCTGGCCATGGACCTGCGCCTGGCCTCGACGAAGGCTCGCATCGGGTTCGTCTTCGGGCGTCTCGGGATCGTCCCGGAGGCCTGCTCGACGTGGTTCCTTCCGCGCATCGTCGGCATCCAGCAGGCCCTCGAATGGGTCTACTCCGCAGACATCCTCACCGCCGAGCAGGCGCTCGCCGGCCGGCTGCTGCGCTCGGTCCACGAGCCCGACGAGCTGCTGCCGGCGGCGTACGAGCTGGCGCGGAGCTTCGTCAAGGACCGCTCGCCGGTCGCGCTCGGGCTGGCCAAGCAGATGCTCTATCGCAACGGCGCCGCCGAGGGTCCGCTCGAGGCGCACCTCTCGGACACGCTGGCGATGTTCTGGACCTCGATCGGCGACGGGAAGGAGG
>WLIH01000039.1 GCA_009702305.1 Actinomycetota bacterium
CGACCTCGAGGTCGGGTTCGAGGCCGAGCAGCGCCGAGAGGGCGCCGCGCACCAGCGCCTGGTCGTCGGCCAGCAGCAGCCGGATCTGCGAGCTCACGCGCGCACGACCCGGAGGGAGAAGCCCGGGTCGAGGCTCGTCGTCACCACGGTCGCGCCCACGGCGGCAGCCCGCTCGCCGAGGCCCGCGAGACCGGAGCCGGCCGCGTGCTGCGGGCCGATGCCGTCGTCGCGCACCTCCGCCGCCGTCGGCCCGATCCGGACCTCGCAGGTGGTGGCCCGCGAGTGGCGCACCACGTTGGTGACGCCCTCGCGCACCGTCCAGGCGAAGAGCTCGCGCAGGTCGCTGGGCACCTCGTCGGTGGCGTTCGGCAGGTCGGCGCGGATCTCGGCGGCGCTCAGGGCCATCCGGGCCCGGGTCAGCTCGCCCGGCAGGGTCAGCTCGCGGTACCCCTCGACGGCGCGTCGTACGTCGGCGAGGGCGTCGCGGCTCAGACGCTCGAGGTCCGCGACCTCGGCGCGGGCCCGAGCCGGGTCGACGTCGAGCAGCCGCTGGGCGAGCTCGGCCTTGACGGTGATGACGGTGAGGGAGTGGCCGAGGATGTCGTGCAGGTCGCGGGCGAAACGGGTGCGCTCGTTCTCGACGGCGAGCGAGGCGTTCTGCTCGTGGGCGCGGACCAGGTCGATGTTGCGACTCATCACCGCCCGCAGGCCGAAGACGGCGACCGACGCCGCGACCAGGCCGAAGGCCGTGCCGACCTGGCTGCCCCAGTCCTCGAGCGCACCGAGGCCGACCACACCGAACGTCAGCGCGAGGACGACCGGGGCCGCCACCCGCACCGGCACGGTCATGACCAGGGCGACGCCGACGTAGACGACCGAGGCCAGCCCCGGCTCGCCCAGGCATCCGACCATCGCCGTCCCGAGCAGCACCAGGGCGCCGAGGTAGGACAGCGACCAGCGCAGCGGGGGAGCCTCGACGAGCTGTGCGCGATCGGCGCGAGCGCGCACCCACAGCGTCATGTAGACGGCCGCGAAGACCACGGTCGCGGCGATGCCCAGCCAACCGCGCAGCTCGGCGCGCCGCGCCCAGCCCTCGGCCAGCGGATCGAGGAGGAAGAACAGCCAGATCGAGGCGAAGAACGGGCCGAGCCTCCCGACCGGTCGGGGCGAGCCGAGGTCGGGAGGCGCAGTCATGGTGTCGAGGTTAGAGGCGCTCACACCCGGGCGGTGTCCTTGCTCATCCGCCACGCGGCCCCGGCGACGAACAGGGCGAGCCACACGACGGCGTTGAGGACCGCGGTCCACGCGAGATCGCCGGTCAGCGGGGCGCGGCTGATCTCGGCGACCCCGAACATCGGGGTCCACTGGGCGACCCGGTAGATCGTGGAGCCGGCGTCCATCGGGATGAAGACGTTGCCGAGGAACGAGAAGACGGCCAGGCCGGGGCCGAGCACCTGCATGGCGTTCTCGCCGGGCACCAGGTAGCCGACGAAGACGCCCAGGGCGGCGAAGACCAACGTGCAGACCAAGGTGAGCAGCGCGCAGGCGACCCAGGTGCCGATCGCCATGTCGGGCTTGCCCTGCACGACGCCGGCCAGGTTGACCGTGGTGATCGCGACCGCTCCCAGCGCGAGGGCGAGGAGGGCCTTCATCACGATGTAGACGGCCGGGTGCAGGGGGGTCAGGCGCAGCTGGCGCGACCAGCCCAGCGCCCGCTCCATCGCGACGCTGGCCCCACCGGACGCGGCGGTCAGGGCGGCGCCGTACAGCGCCATCGAGACCATGACGTACGCCGCCACGTTGCCGTGGCCGACGTCGTCGTTCCAGTCGGACTGGCCGCCGAAGGAGAAGAAGAGGGCCGCCGGCAGCACCAGGGTGAAGACGATGGTGCGGCGGTTGCGCAGCATCCGGCGCAGCTCGATGCGCAGGACGGTGGTGTTGAACCCGCCCCACGGCGGCACGCGACGGCTGGTGGGGTCGATCTGCACCGTGCTCATCTCAGGCTCTCCTCGGTGTCGGTGTCGGTGTCGGTGTCGGTGTGGGTGGCCTGGCCGGTCAGGCTCAGGAAGGCGTCCTCGAGTCCGCGGGCGACGATCTCCAGGTCGTGGGCGTCGGTCTCCGCGAGCAGGTAGCGCGCGACCACGTCGCTGTCCTTGGCGTGCACGACCAGACGGTCCCCGCGGACCTCGACCGAGTCGACGCCACCCAAGGCGGCGATCCGGTCGGTGTCGGCGCCGGTCACGGTGGCGCTCACGGTGCGACCGGACGCCAGCGCGCGGATCTGGGAGCCGGTGCCGTCGGCAACCACGCAGCCCTGGCTGATCAGCACGATCCGGTCGGCGTACTGGTCGGCCTCCTCGAGGTAGTGCGTCGCGAAGAGCACCGTGCGGCCGCGCTCGGCGTCGCGGCGGATCGCGGACCAGAAGGCGCGCCGCCCCTCGACGTCCATCCCGGTCGTCGGCTCGTCGAGCAGCAGCAGGGCCGGGTCGGAGAGCAGTGCCATCGCGAAGCGCAGCCGCTGCTGCTCGCCGCCCGAGCACTTCGCGACCTTGCGCTCGGCGATCTCGGTGATGCCGGCGTCGCTGAGCACGTCGTCGACCGGACGCGTGTCGGCGAAGAGGCTCGCGGTGTACTCCACGGTCTCGCGCACGGTGAGGTCCTTGAGCAGGCCCCCGGTCTGCATCACCGCGGAGACGAGGCCGCGGGCGATCGCCTGGCGAGGGCGCAGGCCGAGGACGCTGACCTCGCCCGTGGTGGGCCGGGTCAGGCCCAGGATCATGTCGATCGTCGTGGTCTTGCCGGCGCCGTTGGGCCCGAGGAACGCGACGACCTCGCCCTGATTCAGCTGCAGGTCGATGCCGCGCACCGCCTGGACCGAGCCGAAGGAGCGGGTCACCGCGTCGAGGCGCACGGCGGGGAGGGGGTGGTGGGTGGTCATGACTCCAGCGTGGTCGCGCCGACCCGATCCAGCCTCGCCCGAGCGTCATCTCCGGGGCGTGACAGATGTCAGTGGTCGAGCCGTGCCCGACTGTTACCGAACGGTGGCGGGACCGGTGCTGTGCTGTGAACGCCGTGTGGGATTCGCCTGCGTAACGTTCTTCTCGTCAAGCCGGGCAGTCCCCGGGACCGCAGGCTGACGACAGGGCAGAGAAGGCGGCGGAGGGCCGCGCGCTCCGGGAGAAGGCGGTGGGGGACCGCGCGCTCCTGCCTGTCGTGGAACACAAGACCCGCTCGGCGCCTCTGGGGGGAAGCGCCGGGCGGGTCTTCTCACGTGCCGGGGAGCCGCCTCAGAAGGTGTGCTCGGGGCCGGGGAAGGTGCCGGCTCGGACGTCGTCGGCATAGGCCCTCGCCCCGTCGCGGAGCACGGCATGCACGTCGGCGTACTGCTTGACGAACTTCGCCATCCTCCCCGTGCGCAGCCCGAACGCGTCCTGCCAGACGAGCACCTGGCCGTCGCAGCGGTTGCCGGCGCCGATGCCGATGGTGGGGATCCCGATCGCGGCCGACACGTCGGCCGCGACGTCGCCGGGCACCATCTCCATCACCACCGCGAAGGCGCCGGCCTCCTCCATCGCCCGGGCCTCCTCGATGACCTGCTTCGCCGCATCGCCGCGGCCCTGGACGCGGTAGCCGCCGAGGGTGTGCTCCGACTGGGGGGTGAAGCCGATGTGGGCCATCACCGGGATGCCGCCCTCGACGAGCTTGCGCACCTGCGGCACCATCGCCAGCCCGCCCTCGAGCTTGACCGAGTGGGCGTCCGCCTCCTTCATGAAGCGCACGCCCGTCAGGTAGGCCTGCTCGGGCGAGGCCTGGTAGGAGCCGAACGGCAGGTCGGCGACGACGAGCGCGCGGCGCGCGCTGCGCGTGACGGCCCGCACGAGCGGGATCAGCTCGTCGACCGTCACCGGGAGCGAGGTCTCGTTGCCGAACACGTTGTTCGAGGCGCTGTCGCCGACCAGCAGCACGTCGATGCCGGCCTCGTCGAAGGTCTGGGCGGCGTACTGCTCGTAGGCGGTGAGCATGGTGATCTTCTCGCCGCGCTGCTTCATCTCCCGCAGGTGATGGGTGCGGACCCGCTTGACGGGTGTCGTCGCAGTGCCTGCCGCCGGACCGGTGCCGTACGGCGCCGTCTCTTCGCTCATCGTCGAGCTCCGTCCCTCTGCATCTCGCGGCTCCCTGCTGGAGTCCACGGACTGCTCATCAGGCTAGTCCCGCCCGAGGGCTCCGGCCCGTGTGTCGATCGTCACGGCGTCGGCGGCGGCCTCGAGGTCGGCGACGACGATCCTGCTCATCTGGAGCATCGCCTGGGTGGCTGCCTGGGCGCGGGCGGGGTCGGGATCGGAGACCAGCTCGTAGAGCCGGGTCGGGACGATCTGCCAGGAGAGGCCGAAGCGGTCCTGCAGCCAACCGCACTGCGAGGCGGTGCCGCCGTCGACCAGGCTGTCCCAGTAGTAGTCCGTCTCGACCTGGTCGCGGCAGCTGATGCTGAACGAGATCGCCTCGGTGAACCGGAACTGCGGCCCGCCGTTGATCGCCCGGAAGGTCAGCCCGTCGAGCACGAACTCCCCGGCCATCACGGCGCCGGGCTGCCCGTCGACGTCGGGGTAGCGCGC
Source organism: Actinomycetota bacterium (assembly GCA_009702305.1). Lineage (GTDB taxonomy): Bacteria > Actinomycetota > Actinomycetes > Propionibacteriales > Nocardioidaceae > Nocardioides. The sequence continues at coordinate 4,614 of WLIH01000039.1, forward strand.
CAGGTGGCCGAGCGAGGAGTTCGGGAAGATGCCGGTGTAGAAGGTCGCGGCCTGCTCGAGCTGGTCGTCGAACCACAGGCACGGACTGATCGTGCCGCTGTAGCCGAGGGTCATCGGGTGCCTCCAGGGGTCGGTGTGCTCGTACCGACCGGTCCGGAGCGCCGGATTCATCGCTCCCGGCGCATCGCCTAGGGTCGGATCCATGCGCGTCCTCGTCTCCGGTGGTGCCGGCTACATCGGCTCCCACACCGTCCTCGCCCTGATCGAAGCCGGCCACAGCGTGGTGGTCGTCGACGACTTCTCCAACAGCAAGCCGACCGTCGTCGCGCGGCTGGAGTCGCTCTCGGGCCAGCACATCCCCGTGCACGCGTTCGACCTGGCCGACATCGACAAGACCACGCAGCTCTTCTCCATCGAGGAGATCGACGCCGTCATCCACTTCGCCGGGTTCAAGGCCGTCGGCGAGAGCGTCTCGAAGCCGCTGGAGTACTACCAGAACAACCTCGGCTCGACGTTCTCGCTGCTGCACGCCATGCGTCGCCACGAGGTGAAGAAGCTGGTCTTCTCCTCTTCGGCGACGGTCTACGGCGACAACGCGCCGGTGCCCTACCCCGAGGACTACGAGCACCTGGCCGCGGCGAGCCCCTACGGCCGGACCAAGGTGATGATCGAGCACGTGCTGAGCGACGTCGCCCACGCCACGCCCGGCCAGCGGATCGCGCTGCTGCGCTACTTCAACCCGGTCGGCGCGCACCCGTCGGGGGAGATCGGGGAGGACCCGCAGGGCATCCCGAACAACCTGATGCCGTTCGTCGCGCAGGTCGCCATCGGGCGCCGCGAGAAGCTCGAGGTCTTCGGCGGGGACTACCCGACGGCCGACGGCACCTGCGAGCGCGACTACATCCACGTGCAGGACCTCGCCGCGGGCCACGTCGCGGCGCTGGAGCACCTCGACACGATGAGCGAGCCGGTGCGTGCCTTCAATCTCGGCACCGGCACCGGCACCTCGGTGATGGAGCTCTTCCGGGCCTTCGAGAAGGCGGTCGGTCGCGAGCTGCCCTACGAGGTCGTCGGTCGCCGCCCGGGCGACCTGCCGGCGTACTGGGCCGACCCGAGCCGCGCCCGCGACGAGCTGGGCTGGACGGCGACGCGCACCATCGAGGACATGTGCGCCGACACATGGCGCTGGCAGTCGGCCAACCCGCAGGGCTTCCCCGACGGCAGCTGAGCGCGCCCATCCCTATGCTCGGGGGGTGGACTTCCTCAACGCGTACGCCCACGGCTTCGCCCGGGTCGCTGCGTGCACCGTGCCGGTCGCGATCGCCGATCCGGCGACCAACGCGCGCACGGTGCTCGAGCAGGCACGTCGCTGCCACGACGAGGGCGTCGCGGTCGCCGTCTTCCCCGAGCTCGCGCTCAGCGGCTACGCGATCGACGACCTGCTGCTGCAGGACGTGCTGCTCGAGGCCGTGACGGCGGCGGTCGAGACCGTCGTCGCCGGCACCGCCGACCTGAGCCCGGTCGTGCTCGTGGGTGCTCCGCTCGTGCACGGCAACCGGGTCGTCAACGCCGCGCTGGTGATCCACCGCGGTCGGCTGCTCGGGGTCGCGACCAAGTCCTACCTGCCGAACTACCGCGAGTTCTACGAACGACGCCACTTCGCCCCGGGCGACGACCTGCGCGGCCACACGATCGCCGTCGGCGGCCAGGAGGTGCCACTCGGCCCGGACCTGATCTTCGCCGCGAGCGACCTGCCCGACCTGCGACTGCACGTCGAGATCTGCGAGGACATGTGGGTGCCGATCCCACCGAGCGCCGAGGCCGCGCTCGCCGGCGCGACCGTGCTCGCCAACCTGTCGGGCAGCCCGATCACCGTGGCCCGTGCCGAGGACCGACGGATGCTGGTGCGCAGCGCGAGTGCGCGCTGCAACGCCGCCTACGTCTACGCGGCGGCCGGCCAGGGGGAGTCCTCGACCGACCTCGCCTGGGACGGGCAGACGATGGTCTACGAGTGCGGCGACCTGCTCGCGGAGGGCGAGCGGTTCGCCTCCGACCCCCAGGTCACGATCGCCGATCTCGATCTCGACCGGCTGCGCCAGGAGCGGCTGCGCCAGGGCACCCACGACGACAACCGGCGCACCCACCACGAGCGGGTCACCGCCTTCCGCACCATCGACTTCGAGCTCGGCGCCCCGACCGGCGACCTCGGCCTGCGTCGCACCGTCGACCGCTTCCCGTTCGTGCCCGACGACGAGGCCCGGCTGGCGCTCGACTGCTACGAGGCCTACAACATCCAGGTGGCCGGCCTGGTGCAGCGCATCGCCGCGATCGGCACCCCCAAGGCCGTCATCGGGGTCAGCGGCGGTCTCGACTCGACGCACGCGCTGATCGTCGCCGCGCGGGCCATGGACCGCCTGGGCCGCCCCCGCAGCGACATCCACGCCTTCACGATGCCGGGCTTCGCGACCAGCGACACCACCAAGTCGTACGCCGTGCGCCTGGCCGCCAGCCTCGGGGTCACGTTCGAGGAGCTCGACATCCGCCCGGCGGCGACCCAGATGCTGCACGACCTCGACCACCCGTTCGCCGACGGCGAGCCGGTCTACGACGTGACGTTCGAGAACGTCCAGGCCGGGCTGCGCTACGACTACCTCTTCCGCCTGGCCAACCACCGCGGCGGCATCGTCGTCGGCACCGGCGACCTCTCCGAGCTGGCCCTGGGCTGGTGCACCTACGGCGTGGGCGACCAGATGTCGCACTACAACGTCAACGCCGGGGTGCCGAAGACGCTGATCCAGCACCTGATCCGGTGGGTGGCCGACAGCGGCGAGTTCGGCGACGAGACCGGCGACCTGCTGCGTGAGATCGTCGCCCTCGAGATCACCCCGGAGCTGATCCCGACGACCGATGGGGCCAAGCCGCAGGCGACCGAGGACAGCGTCGGTCCCTACGCCCTGCAGGACTTCACGCTCTACCACGTCCTGCGCCGCGGCTACCGGCCCAGCAAGATCGCCTTCCTCGCCTGGCACGCCTGGCGCGATGCGGAGTCGGGGGCGTGGCCGGTCGGCTACCCCGCCGAGCGGCGGGCGGCGTACGACCTCGGCGAGGTGCGGCACTGGCTCGACGTCTTCGTGCGGCGCTTCTTCGCGAGCCAGTTCAAGCGCTCCGCCCTGCCCAACGGCCCGAAGGTGAGCGCCGGCGGCACCATGTCGCCGCGCGGCGACTGGAGGATGCCCTCGGATGCCAGCGCGGCCGCCTGGCTGGCCGATCTGGAGCGCGTCCCCAGCAGCTGATCTGGGCTGAGATCTTTAGCGTCGCCTTAGCGATCGCATGGTTCGCGGTTAGCGCGCCCTCGGCGAATCTTCTCGTGTCAGACAGACACGGAGGAGAACACCATGAAGAAGGCAATCGCCGCAGGCATCGCCCTCGCGGTCGTCGTGCTGGTCACGGTCGTCGGCTGGCGCGCTGTCGCCAGCGACGACGATCAGACGGCTCGCGGCACCTGCGACACCGGCACCTACCAGCTCGAGGTCGGCAAGGACGACGGCGCCCTCGAGGTGACCTTCGAGCTGCAGTCGGCCGCGGTCGGCGAGGCCTGGAACGTCGTGGTCGAGCAGGACGGCACCCCGATCCTCAACAGTGACCGCCAGACCGACGAGGACGCCGAGCTCGACATCGACGTCATCGCGGCGGACGACCGGGGCGACGAGTTCAGCGTCACCGCCACCCGTGACGACGGCGTGACCTGCTCCGCGTCGCTCACCCGCTGACCCTCGGCACCACCACCCAACCACCCGCACCACCTCACCCCAGGAGATCGACATGAACGTCCTCACCCGCACCACCGCCTTCGTCACCGCCGGCGCCCTGCTCGCCGCTCCGGCCGCCCTGCTCATCGCGTCGCCGGCCCAGGCCGACACCCAGCGCTCGGGCGCCTGCGGCCAGGGCCGCTACGAGTTCTCGGTCGACCGTGAGGACCGTGGCTTCGAGCTCAGCGCCGACCTCGACTTCGTGGAGCCCGGCTCCAGCTGGAAGGTCGTCCTGCGTCACGAGGGCAAGACGATCCTCTCCCGCACGGTGCGCGCCGACGCCGAGGGCGACCTCGACGTCGAGGCCTACCGCCAGAACACCAAGGGCAAGGACACCTTCGCCTTCCGCGCGACTCGCGTCGGCACGAGCACCTCGTGCGGCGCCAAGATCACGGTCAGCTGACCGACTGACGATCCACCCGCGTCGTCCGACGCGTCAGGCGGGCGGGCCGAGGGAGACCTCGACCCGCCCGCCTCCGCGTGCGCCCGAGGTCAGCCGCATCGAACCACCGGACTCGATCGCGGTCTGGTGCACGATCGCCAGGCCCAAGCCGGTCGAACCGGCCCCCGACGTGCCGCGATCGAGCACGTCGACGCCCGGCGGGAAGCCCGGCCCGCCGTCCTCGACCACCAGCAGCACCCCGCCGTCGGCGGCGTCCGAGATCGAGACGGACACGGCGGCGTCCTCGCCGGTGTGGCTGAACACGTTGTCGAGCAGCAGGTCGAGCAGCGCGGCGACATCGTCCTCGGCGGCGCGTGCCAGGCCGGCGCCGGTGGCCGTGACCAGCAGCTCGAAGCCGCGACCCTGGTCCTCGGCCAGCGGCTCCCAGAAGCGGGCCCGCTCGCTCAGCACCCGCACCGCGTCGCAGGAGGCGACCAGGCCCTCGCGCTCGGAGCGCCGTGCCTCGCGCACGAAGTGGTCGACGGTCCTTTCCAGCTCGTCGAGGTCGGCGCCGAGCCGGTCTCGCTCGTCGGTCTCGCCCAGGCCGTCGACCCGCAGGCGCAACGCCGTGATCGGTGTGCGCAACCGGTGGGAGAGGTCGGACACGCCGCGCCGCTCCCGCTCCAGCAGCACCTCGACCCGGTCGACGAGACGGTCCAGCGCCGCACCGAGATCGCGGACCTCGGGCGGTCCGGCGGCGGGGATGCGGTCGGGGCGTCGACGCTCACCGAGCTGGCCCGCGTAGGTCGCCAGCGCGCGGATCGGCTGCACGAACGACCGCCCGAGCCGGTCGGCCAGCACCAGCGCGCTCAGCATCAGCACCAGGCCCAGAGCCAGCAGGATCACCCAGCTCCGCACGATCTCGGACTCCAGGCCGGGCTCGTGCACGAACAGCCGGATCACCGGCGTCTGGTCGGCGCCGGCGCTGCTGCCGCCGAGCGAGACCGGCACCAGGATCTCGGTGCCGCCGTCCACGTCGTCGATGCGCGCCTGTCCGGTCGACCGGGCCTCGACGACCCGGCCGTCCTCGCCGGGATCGGGCCCGACGCCGAGCCCGTCGGGATGGCTGGGCGAGGGCGGGAAGAGCACGGTGGTGTCGATACCGCTGCCGTCGTTGATGCGCGCCAGGTAGACCGAGACCGGGCCTGGCTCGCCACCAGCGCCCGACACGACCGTCTCGGTGGCCTGCACCTCCAGAGCCGCCCGGGAGATCCGGTCCTCCAGGGCATAGCTGCGCAGCAGCACCGCCATCGGCACCAGCATCGCCAGCAGCACCATCGACACCGCTGCGGCGACGGTCTGGATCAGGCTGCGGCGCACCGGTCAGCCGTCCTGCTCGGGTGGGGCGAGACGGACGCCGACCCCGCGCACCGAGTGCAGGTAGCGCGGCTCGGCCGCCGACTCGCCGAGCTTGCGGCGCAGCCACGACAGGTGCACGTCGACGGTCTTGTCGGACCCGCCCCACGCCTGCTGCCAGACCTCGGAGAGCAGCTCCTTCTTCGTGACCACCTCACCTGCGCGCTCGGCGAGGTGGCGCAGCAGGTCGAACTCGCGGGGGCTCAGGTCCAGCAGCTGCCCTGCCAGCGTCGTACGCCGAGCAGGCACGTCGATCTCCAGCGCGCCGACGACCAGTGCCGTGCGAGCCTCGCGGGCTCCGCCGCCGAAGCGGCGCAGCACCGCACGGACCCGGGCCTCGAGCTGGGCGGTCGTGTAGGGCTTGACCACGTAGTCGTCGGCGCCGGCGTCGAGGCAGCTGATCAGCGACGGGTCGTCGTCGCGGGCGCTCGCGACGATCACCG
>WLIH01000390.1 GCA_009702305.1 Actinomycetota bacterium
CCAGACGGCAGACGATCCGCGAGCCGACCCCGTCGCGCCCGTCGGGCTCGGCGGCGTACGTCACCGCCACGGGACCGAAGAGCCGCTCGGCGGAGGCGTGGGTCAGACCGGTCCACTGGCGCCCGGGCACGGCCTCGACGAGGTGCCACACGACGCCGATGACCTGGCCGACCTCGAGCCGGTCGGCGCCGGGGGTGAGCTCGCGCGGGCTGCGGCGACCGCGGTTGTCGAGCAGGTCGTAGGAGTACGGCGCGACGGCGATCTGGCACAGCCAGCGCCAGGTCGTGTCGACCGGCGCGGCGACCGGGACGGCACGCGTCATCGCGATCGTCGGCCCGCTGAGCAACCCGTCGGCGGGGTAGCGCCGCGCGACCTCGTCGGGCCGCGCACCCCACACGTAGGGCAGCCCGCTCACCGCAGGCTCAGCTGCCCTGGTCACGTCTCCTGGTCACGTCCCCTGGGCGAGCTCGCGCGAGCGGTTGCGCGCGGCCTCCATGGCCGCGAGGAACGCGGCGCGCACCTTGTGGATCTCCAGCTCCCGCAGGGCCGACGCCGTCGTGCCGCCGGGGCTGGTGACCTGCTCGCGCAGCACCGTCGGGTGGGTGCCGGTCTCGCGCAGCATCTTGGCGCTGCCGACCAGGGTCTGGATGACCAGCTCGCTCGCCGTCGCGCGCGGCAGACCGAGGTGCACGCCGGCCTCGATCATCGACTCGACGACGAAGAAGATGTAGGCCGGCCCGGACCCGGAGATCGCCGTGACGGCGTCCTGCTGGCGCTCGGGGATGCGCAGCACCTTGCCGACGCTGGCCATCAGCGCCTCGGCCTCGGCCAGCTGCGCCTCGCTGACCTGGGAGCCCGGCGAGATGCCCGACATGCCCTCGTCGACCAGGGCCGGTGTGTTGGGCATGACGCGCACGACGGCGACGCCCTCGGGCACCCGCGCCTCGATGAACGCCGTGGTGATGCCGGCGGCCAGCGAGACCAGCAGCTGCCCGGCCCGCAGGCCCGGGGCGATCTCGGTGAGTAGGTCGGCCATGTCCTGCGGCTTGACGACGATCGCGACGGTGTCGGCGCGCTCGGCGGCCTCGAGGTTGCCGACCACGGCGACGCCGTACCTCTCCTCGAGCTCGCGGGCGCGCTCGGGCCGCTTCTCGCCGACCAGCAGGTGGTCGACGCGCCGACCGGCGCGGACCAGCCCGGAGAGCAGGGTCTCGCCCATCACCCCGGCACCGAGGATGGCGGTCTGGCTCATGGTGCTCGCCTACTTCTTGGAGATCAGGGACTTCACGAAGAATGACAGGTTCTGCGGGCGCTCAGCGAGCCTTCTCATCAGGTAGCCGTACCACTCCACGCCGTAGGGCAGGTAGACGCGCACCGTCTCCCCCGCCCGCGCGAGGCGGCGCTGCTCCTCGGGCCGGATGCCGAAGAGCATCTGGAACTCGTAGCTGCCCGGCTGCCGGCCGAAGCGGCTGGCCAGCGAGGCGGCGATCTCGATCATCCGCGGGTCGTGGGTGGCGATCATCGGGTAGCCGTCACCGGCGAGCAGCACCTTGAGGCAGCGCACATAGGACTTGTCGACCTCGAGCCGGTCCTGGAAGGCGACCTCCTCCGGCTCGGCGTACGCGCCCTTGCACAGCCGCACCCGCGAGCCCTCGGCGGTCAGGTGGCGACAGTCGGACTCGGTGCGGCGCAGGTAGGCCTGCAGCACGGCCCCGGTCTCGGGGAAGTCCTTGCGCAGGTCGCGCAGCACGCTCAGCGTCGAGTCGGTGGTGGTGTGGTCCTCCATGTCGAGGGTGACCGTCGTGCCGGCGTTGCGCGCGGCGCGGCAGATGGTGCGCGCGTGCTCGAGGGCGAGCTGGTGACCGCCGTCGGGCAGCGCCTGGCCGATCGCGCTGAGCTTGACCGAGACCTCGGCGCCATGGGCGAGGCCGGCGCTGGCGAGCTGGGCGAGCAGGTCGACGTACGCCGCCACCGTCGCCTCGGCCTGAGCCACGTCGAGGGTGTCCTCCCCGAGGAAGTCGAGGGTCACCTTGAGGCCGTCGTCCTGCAGGGTCCGGGTGGCTGCCACCGCGGCCTCGGTCGACTCTCCGGGCACGTAGCTGGCCACGATGCCGGCGCTCACCGGCATGGTCGAGACGAGCCGCTTGACCTGGGTGCTGCGCGCGAGCAGGAGCAACGGCTGACGGAGCAACGACATGCCGTCAGGCTACGTCGTGCCCCGGACCGGCACCCGCTCCGCGCGAGGTCATACGGGCGGGACGTCCGCTAGTCCCCTCCGTATGACGTCAGCGGGGTGAGGCGGCGAAGTGCTCGCGGGCGAACTCCAGCGACTCGCGCAGGTCGGCGACGCGCTCGTCGCGGTCGGCGCAGCGCCGGGTGTTGATCTCGAGCACGACGTCCCCGTCGAAGCCGACCTTGGCGAGATGACGCAGGAAGGCGGCCGCACCCATGGCACCGCGACCCGGCACCAGGTGCTCGTCCTTCGCGGAGCCGGTGCCGTCGGTGAGGTGCACGTGGCGCAGCCGCTCCCCGAGCCGCCGGGCCATGCCGATCGGGTCGGAGGCGGCGATCGCGGCATGCGAGAGATCGATGGTGGTGTGCGCGTAGGGCTCCTCGGACGGGTCCCAGCCGGGGAGATACATCTCGACGCCGCGCTTGGACGAGGCGCGCCAGGGATACATGTTCTCGACCGCGAAGGCGATGCCGGTCGACGCCTCGAGCGCCGCGATCCCCTCGACGAAGCCGCGGGCGTAGTCCTTCTGCCACCTGAACGGCGGGTGCACGACCACCGTCGAGGCCCCCAGCAGGTGCGCCATCTCGGCCGAGCGCTCCAGCTTGCCCCAGGGCTCGGTGCCCCAGACGCGCTGTGTGAAGAGCAGGCACGGGGCGTGGATCGAGCAGACCGGCACACCGTGGTGCTCGGAGAGCTGCTTGATCGCGGTCGGCTGCTGACTGAGGCGGTCGAGCGCGACCATCACCTCGACGGCGTCGTACCCGAGCTGGGCGGCGTAGCCGAAGGCGTGTGCCGCCGACTCGGGGTAGACCGAGGAGGTGGAGAGGCCGATCACCGACATCTCAACCGAGCACGCTGATCTGGTCGAGTCGTTCGAGGATGACGCCCTCGCGCAGCGCCCACGGGCAGATCTCGAGCGCCTCGAGGTCGAAGATGTCCATGCACGCCTCGGCCACGAGGGCGCCCGGCACGATCTGGTGGGCGCGCGACGGCGAGACGCCGGGCAGCTCGCCGAGCTCCTCGTCGGTCATCGCCGCCAGCTTGGGGATCCACTGCGTCAGCTCGCGGCGCGGCAGCGAGCGCGGCACCAGCGGCCCGTCGGCCGACGGCGCGGCACCACAGATCCGAGCCAGCGACCGGAAGGTCTTGGAGGTCGCCGCCGCCCGGTCGGGCACGCCGGCGCGCAGCAGGTTGCCGGCGTCGCGCGCGATCTCGGCGCGGATCTGGCGGCGCAGCACGCGGATGGCGTCGTCGTCGGGCATCGCGCCGCCGAAGTAGGTGCGCGCCAGGCGTGCCGCACCCAGCGGCAGCGACCACGCGACGTCGGGCGCCTCGTCGCCGCCTCCGGCGATCTCGAGGGAGCCGCCGCCGATGTCGAAG
>WLIH01000391.1 GCA_009702305.1 Actinomycetota bacterium
ACCGGCGCGTGCGCGGTGATGGTCGCGGCGGCCCTCGCGGACGGCGCCCGGCGCGCGGGCGAGGACACGACGTACGTCGTCGACCTGCCGGGTGGCTCGCTGCGGATCACCTGGACCGCCGAGGACCGGGTGCTGATGAGCGGACCCGCCGTCGTCGTGGCGCGGGGGACGACGACGCTCTGATCCCACGACCTTGACAGTGTTGGTGTCTCAATCGTCTATGCTCCCGCGCATGGACATCAACGGAGCCACAGCCCTCGTCACGGGCGGAGCGTCGGGCATCGGCGCCGCCGCCGCTCGCCAGCTCGCCGCGAAGGGCGCGATCGTGGTGATCGCCGACCTCAACGCCGAGAAGGGCGAGGCCCTCGCCGCCGAGATCGGCGGCGTCTTCGCGCCTGTCGACGTGACCAACACCGACCAGATCAAGGCCGCGATCAACGCTGCCACCGAGATCGCCCCGCTGCGCGCGTGCGTCAACTCCGCCGGCATCGGCTGGGCCTCGCGCACCATCGGGCGCGACGGCGAGTTCGACTCGGCCTTCGACCTGTCCGCGTTCACGAAGGTGATCGCGATCAACCTGATCGGCACCTTCGACGTGACCCGCCTCGCGGCCACGGCCATGAGCCGCAACGAGCCCGACGCCGACGGCTGCCGCGGCGCCATCTGCAACCTCGCCTCCGTGGCGGCCTTCGACGGCCAGATCGGCCAGGCCGCCTACTCCGCGTCCAAGGGCGGCGTCGTCGGCATGAACCTGCCCGTCGCGCGCGACCTGTCGGCCTCCGGCATCCGTCTCAACACCGTCGCCCCGGGCCTGATCGACACCCCGATCTACGGCGAGGGCGAGGGCGCCGACGCGTTCAAGGCCAACCTGGGCAAGAACGTGCTCTTCCCGCACCGCCTCGGCACCGGCGACGAGCTGGCCTCGATGGTGGTCGAGACGATCACCAACTCGTACATGAACGCCGAGGTCATCCGCGTCGACGGCGGCATCCGGATGCCCCCGAAGTAGTCCCTGACCCGTGCCCCCGGGTGTGCGCCATGGCGCACACCCGGGGGCACGAGTGCGTCCGGGCCGTGGCCGGCCAGGGCCGTCGACGGCTGTTCGGCGACACGTCACCTCGCGGTGTCCGTCAGGTCGCCCCGTCGGCGTTCGCTCTCAGCGTGGTCCAGCTGGAGCAGCCCCGGATCGGTCGGCGCAGCACCCTCGTCGCAGGTGTCGCCCTCGGCGCAGTGCCCGCCCTGACGGCGACCCGGATCGGCCGGGAGGCGCCGGCGCTCGTGCGCGCGACCGCGTCGAGCACCACGGTGCGCACGGGCGAGGTGAGCACCGACTCGGCCGTCGTGTGGGCGCGCTCGGACGGCGAGGGTCGGCTGATGGTCCGGCTGTCCAGCAACGGTCGCCGACTGCGCTCGCTGCGCGGACCGTGGGCCGACGCCCGCACCGACCACACCGCACGCGTGCAGCTGACCGGATTGGCCCCCGGGCGCGCGTACGACGCGACGGTCTGGTTCGCGGACGGCGCCCGGACGTCGGTGCCCGAGCGGGTCGGCTTCCGCACGGCACCGGTGCACGCTGCCGCGCAGTCCTTCGTATGGTCGGGGGACACCTGTGGCCAGGGGTGGGGGATCAACCCCCGCCTGGGCGGGCTCACGGCCTACTCCGCCATGCTCGCGACCCGCCCGGACTTCTTCATCCACAGTGGCGACACGATCTACGGCGACGAGCCGATGGCGGAGACCACGGTCGAGGACGACGGTCAGGTCTGGCACAACGAGCTGACCGACGCCGTCACCCACGTGGCGCAGACGCTCGCCGACTTCCGCGGCCGACACCGCTACACGCTCAGCGACGAGCACGTCCGGGCGCTCTACGCCGAGGTGCCGACGATCGCGCAGTGGGACGACCACGAGACCGTCAACAACTGGTATCCGGGCGAGCTCACCGACGACGAGCGCTACACCGAGCGTCGCTGCGACGTGCTGGCGGCCCGCGGGCGACGAGCCTGGCAGGAGTACCAGCCCGTGCCGGTGAGACGCCTGGTCGGCGACGGCGACGACGGATTCGCCGCCGGCAGGATCTACCGCCGGGTGCCTCGTGGGCAGCACCTCGATGTCTTCTGCCTCGACATGCGCTCCTACCGCGGCGCCAACCCGGACGTCTGGCGCCGCGGGGCTGCCGGGGAGCAGGGCATCCTCGGGGCTGCCCAGGAGGCCTGGCTCGTCGACGGACTGCGTCGCTCGACCGCCACGTGGAAGGTCGTCTCGGCCGACCTGCCCCTCTCGATCCCCTCGGCCCACTCCGATGACCTCGACGGTCCGAGCAACGGCGACGACGGCGGGCCGCAGGGTCGGGAGCAGGAGATCGCCCGGGTCCTCTCGGCCCTCCAGCGCGGTGGTGTGCGCAACGTCGTGTGGATCACCGCCGACGTGCACTACACCGCCGCCCACCACTACGCACCCGAGCGGGCGGCGTACGCCGACTTCGACCCGTTCTGGGAGTTCGTGTCCGGTCCGATCGCGGCCGAGACGTTCGCGACCAAGGACGGCGAGCTCGATCTGACCTTCGGTCCGCAGGTGGTCTTCTCCCGGGGCAACGACACCGGCCTGCGTCAGTCGCCCCGCGCCGGCAACCAGTTCTTCGGCCACGTCGCGATCGCAGCCACCGGCGAGCTCACGGTCACCTTGCACGACGGCTCGGGGGCGGCGCTGTGGAGTCGCACCCTGGACCCGGAGCTGTCGTGAGGTCCGCCCCGTAGGCGAAACCCGTTCGCCCCGTCGCGGGCCGCGACCTACGCTGGAGGGGTATGAACGACGCACACGCCACCACAGCCCACGACGAGCACGACGTCGACCTCACCGACGCGCTCGCGGCCACCGACGACTGGGACGAGCCCGGCGACACCGAGGACGTCGTGTCCGGGTACGCCGACGAGCCCGACCCCGAGGACGAGCCGACCGTCGGCGCGATGGAGCTCGCCGAGCGCCATCAGCTGCGTCGCGTCGCCGGGTTGCGCACCGAGCTCGAGGACATCACCGAGGTCGAGTACCGCCAGCTGCGCCTGGAGCGGGTCGTGCTGGTCGGCGTCTGGACCGAGGGCTCGGTCGCCGACGCGGAGAACTCCATGGCCGAGCTCGCGCTGCTCGCCGAGACGGCCGGCTCCGAGGTGCTGGAGGCGATCTACCAGCGACGCCAGACCCCCGACCCCGCGACGTACGTCGGACGCGGCAAGGTCGAGGGCATCGCCGAGATCGTGCAGGCCACGGGCGCCGACACCGTGATCTGCGACGGTGAGCTCGCGCCCAGCCAGCTGAGGAACCTCGAGGACCGGCTCAAGGTCAAGGTCGTCGACCGCACCGCGCTGATCCTCGACATCTTCGCCCAGCACGCCCGCTCCGGCGAGGCGCAGGCGCAGACCGAGCTCGCGCAGCTCAACTACATGAAGCAGCGCCTGCGCGGGTGGGGTGGCAACCTCTCCCGTCAGGCCGGTGGCCGGGTCGCCGGCGGTGCCGGCATCGGTGGCCGCGGCCCCGGTGAGACCAAGATCGAGACCGACCGCCGCCGGATCAACACCAAGATCGCCAAGCTCAACCGCGAGCTGAAGCAGATG
>WLIH01000392.1 GCA_009702305.1 Actinomycetota bacterium
CCGCATGGCTGCCGAGACTCCGCCGCTCAACGACGACGAAGCACTTCTTGCCAAGCTCGGGTACAAGCAGGAGCTCAGCCGGACCTGGTCGAGCTTCTCCAACTTCGCCATCTCCTTCTCCATCATCTCGATCCTGGCCGGCTGCTTCACGACCTTCGGACAGGGCTTCAACAACGGCGGACCGATCGCCATCTCGTGGGGCTGGCCGATCATCTCGCTGTTCATCCTGATCATCGGGTTCACGATGTCCGAGCTCGTGTCGGCGTACCCGACGTCGGGCGGGATCTACTGGTGGGCCGCCAAGATGGGCGGACCCGCCGCCGGCTTCTTCGCCGGCTGGCTCAACCTCATCGGCCTGATCGCGGTGACGGCCTCGGTCGCCTACGGCGCGGCGACCTTCATCGATCTCACGCTGAGCACGTTCTCCTCGTCGTTCGCCGAGGACTACTCGCTGACCCGCGTCTTCGTGATCTTCGTCGTGGTGCTCGGACTGGCAGCGCTGCTCAACATCTTCAGCGGCCACCTGATGGCCGTGATGAACAACGTCTCGGTCTGGTGGCACGTCGTCGGTGTCACCGTCATCATCGCCATCCTGATCTTCGGCCCCGAGAGCCACCAGAGCTTCAGCTACGTCTTCGGCGAGCGCTTCAACAACTCGGGCTACAGCGACGGCGCGACCGACTCGGTGAAGTACTGGTTCCTCGTGATGCCCTTCGGCCTGCTGCTGACGCAGTACACGATCACCGGCTTCGATGCGTCCGCCCACCTGTCCGAGGAGACCCAGGCGGCCTCCGAGGGCGCGGCCAAGGGGATCTGGCGCTCGATCGCCTACTCTGCGATCGGCGGCTGGCTGCTCCTGCTGGCGGTGCTCTTCGCGATCCCGGACGACGCCGCGGGCAACCCGGACAACGCCGGTGTCGGCGGAGGGGGTGTCGCCTACATCTTCACCAGCGTGCTCGACACCAACGTCGCGGCGACGATCCTGCTGATCTCGGCCGTCGGTCAGTTCTTCTGCACCACGGCGTGCATGACCAGCGCCTCGCGGATGACCTTCGCCTTCAGCCGCGACCGGGCCATCCCGGGCTCCTCGCTGTGGTCCAAGGTCAGCGCCGGCAAGGTGCCGGCCAACGCCGTGCTGCTCGTGGCGGTCGTGGCCGCCGTGATCACGCTCCCTGCCCTCGTCGAGGTCAACATCGGCTCCGAGGAGGCGCCGCTCATCGTGCCCACGGCCTTCTACGCCGTCGTCTCGGTCGCGGTCATCGGTCTCTACCTCGCCTTCCTGATCCCGATCTGGCTGCGGTGGAAGATGGGCGACAGCTTCGTCCCGGGATCGTGGACCAACGGCAGCAAGTACAAGTGGATGAACCTGGTGGCCGTCGCGGAGATCGCGATCATCTGCGTCTACTTCGTGCTGCCGTTCGTGCCGGGCGGGGTGCCGTTCACCGACGACTTCGACTGGAAGTTCGTCAACTATGCGCCCGTACTGACGATCGGTGCCCTCATCATCCTGGCCGTCTGGTGGCAGGCGTCGGCCAAGAAGTGGTTCACCGGACCCCAGGTGACCATCGACAAGGCGGTCGTCGAGGCGTTTGACGACTGAGGACCTCGGCCTGGACCGCCTCGCCTGCCTGGCGGGGCGGTCCTGGCATGCCGTCGACCTGCCGGGCGGGCTCACCAACCACAACGTCCGGGTCCGCACCGACGACAGCGGAGAGCCGCTGGACCTGGTCGTGCGCTGCACGCAGAGCGACGCCGACCTGCTCGGCATCGACCGCGACACCGAGGAGCACAACACCCGGGCCGCCGCCGCGGCCGGCGTCGGTGCCGCGGTCGTCGAGTACCGCCCCGACCTGCGGATGCTCGTGATCGAGCACCTGCCCGGGACCGCCCTGGTCGACGCGGACCTCGCGGACCCGATCACGCTGACCCGCGCGGCGGACGCCGTGCGCCGGCTGCACGCCGGACCGGCCTTCACCGGCGTGTTCGACATGTTCGCCCGGCAGGCGGCCTACCGGTCCACGGTGGCCGCGCACGGCTTCCGGCTGCCTGCGTCGTACGACGACCACGCCGGCACGTGGACCGACGTGCGCTCGGCGCTGGAGGCCGCACCGCGACCGCCGGTGCCGTGCAACAACGACCTGCTCGCCGCCAACTTCATCCAGGACGTTGCCGCCGGGACCGTCTGGTTGATCGACTACGAGTACTCCGGCTCCGGCGACGCGGCCTTCGAGCTGGGCAACACCGCCACCGAGTGCGGCTTCACCGACGACCAGACGCAGGCGTGGGCCGAGGCGTACTACGGCGCACCGACGCCGGCCGACCTCGCCCGGGTGCGCGTCCAGGCGGCGTGCTCGGCGTACGGCTGGTCGCTGTGGGGTTTCATCCAGGCGGCCTCCAGCCCCCTCGACTTCGACTTCTACGACTGGGGGGTGGAGCGCTTCGAGAAGGCGGCCGCCGCCTTCTCCGCACCGCGCCTGCGACACGACCTGGAGGAGATCGCCCGTGGCTGAGCTGCCGACCCGGGCCCGGGCGGTGATCGTCGGCGGCGGTGTCGTCGGTGCCTCGGTCGCCTACCACCTCACCCGGCTCGGCTGGGGCGACGTGCTCGTCCTGGAGCAGGGACGCCTGTCCAGCGGCACGACCTGGCACGCGGCCGGGCTGGTCGGACCACTGAGGGCCTCGGAGGGCGGGACCCGGCTGGTGCAGTACTCCGCCCAGCTGTACGCCGAGCTGGAGGCCGAGACCGGTCTTGCGACCGGCTACCGCAACGTCGGCGGGGTGATCGTCGCCCGCACCGAAGACCGGATGGTGCAGCTGCGCCGCACGGCGGCCAACGCCGCGGCGTACGACCTGGAGTGCGAGCTGATCACCCCCGAGCGCGCCCAGGAGCTGTGGCCGGTGATGCAGGTCGAGGACCTGCTCGGCGCGATCTGGCTGCCGGGCGACGGGAAGGTCAACCCCAGCGATGTCACGCAGTCGCTCGCCCGCGGCGCCCGCCAGCGTGGGGCCCGGATCGTCGAGCAGGTGCGGGTCACCGGCTTCACGGAGACGTCGACCGCGGCAGGGCGACGGATCACCGGGGTCCGCACCGACCTCGGCGACGTCGAGGCCGAGGTGGTCGTCAACTGTGCCGGGCAGTGGGCCAAGGCGCTCGCCGACCAGGTCGGCGTGACGGTGCCGCTGCACTCGGCCGAGCACTTCTACGTCGTCACCGAGGCGGTCGAGGGCACCCACCCCGACCTGCCGATCATGCGCGACCCTGACGGCTGGACCTACTTCAAGGAGGAGGTCGGCGGACTCGTGGTGGGTGGCTTCGAGCCGGACGCCAAGCCCTGGCGCTCGCCGTCGGATCTGCCCTACCCGTTCGAGTTCCAGCTGCTCGACGAGGACTGGGACCACTTCTCGGTGCTGATGGACCAGGCGCTGCTCCGCATCCCGGCGCTGGCGGAGACCGGCATCCGCAAGTTCTACAACGGGCCGGAGTCGTTCACGCCCGACAACCAGTTCGTCCTCGGCGAGGCACCGGGACTGGGCGGGTACTTCGTCGCGGCCGGCTTCAACTCCGTCGGCATCGCGTCGGCCGGAGGCGCCGG
>WLIH01000393.1 GCA_009702305.1 Actinomycetota bacterium
CCTGCCCGGGGTCGACGCCTCCCGCCTGGTGCTGTGGGGCGTCTCGCTCTCGGGCGGGCACGTGCTCCCGGTGGCCGCCGGACGCAGCGACGTCGCCGCGGTGGTCTCGCTGACCCCGCTGGTCGACGGGCTCGCGGCCGGGCGCCATGCGCTCGCCCACCACTCCCCGGCCGCGATGGCGCGCTCGACCGTGCTCGGCGTACGCAGCCGGGTCAACGCCCGGCGGGGGGCCGCGCCGCTCACGATGCCGGTGGTCGCCCGTCCGGGCGAGCTCGGCGCGCTGACGCTGGACGGCTGCTACGAGGACTACCTTGCCATCGCCGGACCGACCTGGGTCAACGAGATCGACGCTGCCGTCGGTCTCGAGCTCGGCAGCCACCGGCCCGGCAAGCAGGCCGAGCGGATCGCGGCGCCCCTGCTCGTGCAGATCGCGGACTTCGACCGCTCGGCGCCGCCGCACGCTGCGGCCAAGGCGGCGTTCAAGGGCAAGGCGGAGGTGCGTCACTACCCCGGCGACCATTTCGACGTCTGGCCCGGCAAGGAGTGGTTCGAGCCCGCGCTGGCCCACCAGGTGCAGTTCCTCACCCGCCACCTCACCCCAGCCTGACGAGGCTGCCTCCTACCCTGGGCGGATGACCGGCGCGGCTCGCGTGCGTACGCTCGCCGGATGACCGCCCTGGAGCAGACCCCGGACACCAGCGAGCTGACCGCTGCCCGCTTCCGCCGGATGAACCCGATGCGCGGCGATCGGTTCGGCACGGTCTCCTTCGAGGGACTCCCGCCCGGGCCGGGCTGGCCGGTGCTGGTGCAGACAGCGTGCCTGCTTCGCTTCCGGCACTGGTTCCACGCCTACCTGCAGCGCACCTACGGCGACACGTTCACCGTCCGGCTCGCGCCGGGCGGTCGGCCGCTGGTGTTCTTCACGCGCCCCGAGCACGTGAAGGAGATCTTCGCCGCGGATCCCGAGATCTTCCACGCCGGCAAGGCCAACGGCATCCTCGGTCCGATCATGGGCGAGCACTCGCTGCTGCTCCAGGACTCCAGCGAGCACAAACGGGCGCGCAAGTTGCTGATGCCGGCGTTCAACGGCCACGCCTTGCGGGAGTACGGCGGGCTGATCACCTCGGTCTCGCGCGACGAGGTCGCGACCTGGCGCTCGGGCGAGACCTTCCGCTCGCTGGACCGCATGAACAGGCTCACCCTGGAGGTGATCCTGCGCGTCGTCTTCGGTGTCACCGACGAGGAGCGACTGGCCGCGCTGCGGCCCCGCGTCAACGCGACCGTGGAGATCAGCCCGGCCGTCCTGCTCGGCTGGGGCTTCCCGCGGCTGCAGAAGTTCGGCCCGTGGAAGCGCACTGTCGACAACCAGCACGAGCTCGACCGGCTGATGTACGCCGAGATCCGCGAGCGTCGCACCGTCCCCGACCTCGCCGATCGCACCGACGTGCTCTCGCGCCTGATCCGCGTCGGGCAGGAGGAGGGCTCCGATGGCGACCGGCTCGACGACACCGAGCTGCGCGACCAGTTGGTCACGCTGCTGCTGGCCGGCCACGAGACCACGGCGACGGCGTTGGCCTGGGCGCTCTTCGAGCTCGGCCGCAACCCCGAGCTGCTGTCCCGCAGCGTCGCCGCGGCCCAGGGGAACAGGCCCGAGGACGACGCCTGGCTCGATGCCGTGGTGAAGGAGTCGATGCGGCTGCACCCGATCATCCCGATGGTCGTGCGCACCCTGATGCAGCCGGCCACGATCGGCGGGGTCGACCTGCCGGCCGGGTCGACGGTCGGGCCCTCGATCATCGTCGCCCACGCCCGCGAGGAGCACTACCCGCAGGCCGAGGTCTTCGATCCCGAGCGCTTCCTCGGCCAGGCGCCGCCGACCAACACCTGGATCCCCTTCGGAGGCGGCGTGCGCCGATGCATCGGTGCGGGCTTCGCGCTGATGGAGGGGGTCGCCGTGTTGCGCGAGGTGCTGACGGCCTACGACGTCGCCTCGGTCGGCGACGACGGCCCGCGGGTCCGCAACATCACCAGCGTGCCCAAGCGCGGCGCGCAGGTCACCGTCACCGGCAGGCGTCAGCGGGCGTAGTCGGCCAGCTCGGGCTCGCGGTAGGCCCGCGGCGCCACGACCAGCTGGGTGGCGGCGACGGCCAGGACCCGGGTGAAGTTGCTCGCGAACGACGCCGGCGAGATCCCCGGCGCGAGGGCGCGCAGGCAGACGGCGCGTGAGATCCGGGCCGGGTCGGCCGGACCGTCGTGGGTCAGCGCGTCGAGGACGAGGGCGTGTCCGACCGGGTCGGACGTGCCCATCGAGAGGTGGTCGCTGACGTGCACCGGGCAGATGGACTGCACGAGCACGTTGCTGATCTCGCCCTCGCCGGTGCTCAGCGCGCTGCTCGCGAACGGCGCGATGTTGGGCACCACGATCTCGTCGGTCGCGGTGAAGACCTGGCTGTAGCTGATGCCGGCCCACGTCTCCGCGTCGGCGTTCAGCGCGCGCAGGAAGGCCGAACCGGTGCGCTGCTGCCACAGGGCGGGCGCGCAGCCGACCAGGCACACCGGGTAGGCGTCGAGGGTGCCGTGGTTGGAGGGGTCGAGACCGATCAGGTCGTCGACCATCGCTCGGGTGTCGGGCCAGTACTTCAACGCCCAGCGCGGCACCATGCCGCCCTGGCTGAAGCCGACGATCGAGATCGGGCGACCGGCGGCCTCGTGCAGGGTGCGGATCGCGTGGGCGACGTACTCCCCGGCGACCTGGATGTCGCGCATCGCGTGGCCCGGCAACTCGACCCAGCACCACGAGCGCCCGGCCCGGGTGAACTGGCGGGCGTAGTTCCACGAGAAGTTGAGGTCCGGGGTCAAGGTGGTGCCGGGCACGAGCAGAACCGGGGTCGGTCCGGTGGTCGGGTCGCCGTCGCAGGTCAGGGAGGCGTCGAGATCGCCTTCGGCGACGGAGTACGCCGGAGCAGTGGCGACCGGAGCGCCGGCGACTGCGGCAGGCGCCGTGAGCGCCGCGAGCGTGAGGACCAGAGCGCCGGCGAGGCCGGCTAGCAGTGAGGACGAGCGACGCATGGTGCCTCCGAGACCGGGCGGCTGCTCCCCGACGAGCACCGCGTGGGCCGAGAGTACCCGCGCCTCAGCGTCGCCGCGCACGGCCACGACCATGTCCGTCACTGCTCAGGAGAGGGGCACACCTGTGCCCCTCTCCTGAGCAGTGATCCAGGGATTGCCGGGGCGCGGCCCGGCGTCGCGCGAGGTCGGTCGGGAGACGCGTGCGCAGGAACGACGCAGCAGGCCGGAGGACACGGCCTGGAGGAGAGTAAAGAAAGGTCGTCCGGGATCGGTCCCGAGCCTGCTTTCGGGGCTATGGTCCGACGACAGGCAACCTCGACACCCGTGTGCGCGGACGACCACTCGCACGGCCCCGGTGCCTGACAACTGAAGGCTCTCCTTGAAGCATGCGCATCACGACCTCGTCGTCCCCGTCCCCACTCGAGGAAGCAGCCGGTTGATCACCCGGCTGGCGCTGGCACTGTGTGCCCTGCTCGTCGTCGGTCCGCTCGCCGTCACCTCCGCGCAGGCCTCCCCCGCCTCG
>WLIH01000394.1 GCA_009702305.1 Actinomycetota bacterium
ATGAGGTTCCGCTCGCACGACGACGACTCCAAGGTCGTCGGCGGCGCCGACCTGGTGCCGGCGCTGCTCGAGCTGCTGGCCGCCACCCTGAACGACGAGATGGCCGATGAAATGGCCGACGAGATGGCCGACGAACCGGTCGACGACGAGTCGACGGACAGCACCACCGAGCACGACGAGAGGCACACCCCGTGACCGAGATGTTCGACGAGGCGTCGCAGGACCGGACCCCGCCCGAAGGCACAGGCCGCGGCCGTTCGCGGGCGCTGATCGTCACCGGCGTCGTGCTGGTGGTGGCCTTCTTCGGCACGACGGCGTTCGCGAACTTCTACACCGACCGGCTGTGGTATCGCGACCTCGGCTTCGGCCAGGTCTTCTCCACGCTGCTCTGGACCCGGGTCGGACTGTTCGCCGTCTTCGGCGGTCTGATGGCGCTGGTGGTGTGCGCCAACATCGTGATCGCCTACCGGAGCCGACCGCTCTTCGTCTCGATGCCCGACCAGAACGGCCTCGACCGCTACCGCGAGACGATCAACCCGATCCGGCGCTGGCTGGTGCTCGCGATCGCCGCGCTGATGCTGGTCTTCGCCGGCACCTCGGGCGCTGCCCAGTGGGAGTCCTTCCTGCTGTGGCGCAACGGCGGCGAGTTCGGCGCCAAGGACCAGTACTTCGGCAAGGACATCGGCTTCTTCGTCTTCGACCTGTCGTGGCTGCACTACGTGGTCGACTTCGCGATGGCGGCGTTCGTCATCTCCGTGATCGCCGCCGCGGTGACCCACTACCTGTACGGCGGCATCCGTCTCCAGGTGCCGCGCGACCGGCTCAGCGGGGCGGCCCAAGCCCAGCTGTCGCTGCTGCTCGGCCTGTTCGTGCTCGCTAAGGGCGGTGACTACTACCTCGACCGCTTCGACCTGGCGAGCCAGGGCGGGGGACTCTTCACCGGCATCAGCTACACCGACGACAACGCGGTGCTGCCCGCGAAGAACATCCTGATCGGCATCTCGGTGATCTGCGCCGTGCTGTTCTTCCTCAACGTCTGGCGCCGCACCTGGATGCTGCCGTCGGTCGGGGCGGGACTGCTCGCGCTGTCCGCGATCCTGCTCGGCATCATCTGGCCCGGCATCGTGCAGCAGTTCCAGGTCAAGCCGTCCGAGGCCGACAAGGAGGAGCCGTACATCGCCAAGAACATCGAGGCGACCCGGCAGGCCTACGACCTCGACGACGTCGACGTCATCGACTACACCAGCAACTCGTCGGCCGCCGACGCGAGCCTCGGGCTGTTGGGCAGCCAGCTGTCCTCGGTGCCGCTGGTCGACCCGCAGTTGGTGCGGCAGACCTTCGAACAGGTGCAGCAGGCGCGTGCCTACTACTCGGTCGCGCAGGTGCTCGACGTGGACCGCTACGTCATCGACGGCATCGACCGGGCCCTCGTGCTCGGCGTACGCGAGCTCGACCAGTCGGGCATCAACGCCAGCGACCGCAACTGGTCCAACCTGCACACCGTCTACACGCACGGCAACGGCCTGATCGCGGCGTACGCCAACCAGCGCCCGACCGACGACTCGAAGCAGGTGGTCAACGGCATCGAGTGGGCCGAGGGCATCGAGGCCAACCAGGACGCGCTGAGCAGCCTGGGCGAGGGCTACGAGAGCCGGATCTACTTCGGTGAGGAGAGCCCCGACTACTCGGTGGTGGGCAAGTCGTCCGCGGACGCCGCCAGCGTCGAGCTTGGCCTGGCCGGCGCCAACGCCGACGACGACCAGACGACGACATACGACGGCGCCGGCGGCGTCGACATCGGCAGCGGCTTCCGCCAGCTGATGTACGCGCTGAAGTTCGGCGAGCCGAACTTCCTGCTCTCCGGGCGGGTCAACGAGAACTCGGAGGTGCTCTACAACCGCACGCCGCGCGAGCGGGTCGAGAAGGCTGCCCCCTGGCTGAACATCGACGGTGACGCCTACCCGGCGATCGTCGGCGGCAAGGTGCTGTGGATCCTCGACGGCTACACCGCGTCGGACCGCTTCCCGGGCTCGGAGCTGGAGTCGTTCGACACGATGACCGACGACTCGCTGCAGGACACCACGACGGGTCTGCAGGCGCTGCCGACCGACGAGCTGAACTACATGCGCAACGCCGTCAAGGCCACCGTCGACGCCTACGACGGCACCGTCACGCTCTACGAGTGGGACGAGGAGGACCCGATCCTGCGGGCGTGGGAGAGCGCGTTCCCCGGCACCGTGCAGCCGAAGGCCTCGATCCCCGACGAGCTGATGGAGCACCTGCGCTACCCCGAGGACCTGTTCAAGGTGCAGCGCTACCAGTTCGCGCGCTACCACGTCACCGACGCCGGCGACTGGTATCAGGGCAACAACCGCTGGGAGGTGCCGCCGGACCCGAACGACGCGCGCCACCTGCAGCCGCCGTACCGCCTGTTCTCCAACCGCGAGACCGAGCAGGGCACCACGGGCGACTCCACGTGGTCGCTGACGTCGGTCTTCGTGCCGTACGGCAAGGGCAACCTCGCGTCGTTCGTCTCCGTCGACTCCGACGCGACGTCGCCGACCTACGGCCAGATGCAGGCGCTGGAGCTCTCCGATCAGGGCACCGACGGGCCCGGCCTGGTGGCCAACCAGATCAGCCAGGACTCGGCCGTGCGCGACGCGCTCCTGCCCTACACCAACGGCTCGTCGCCGCCGCTCAACGGCAACCTGCTGACGCTGCCGGTCGACGACGGGCTGATCTTCATCGAGCCGATCTACGCCGTCACCGCCGGCTCGACCTCCGGCTACCCGATCCTGCAGTTCGTGGTCGTCTCCTACGGCTCGGAGGTCGGCATCGGCCAGACCCTCGGCGACGCGCTCGCCAATGCGCTGGGCGTCGACGGCGCGGTCGACCCGGGCGACACCGACCCCGGTGGCAACGGCAACGGCAATGGCAATGGCACCGGTGAGGGCGAGGAGCCCGGCAGCGGTGAGGGTCTGAGCACCAACGAGCAGATCCGTCAGCTGCTCTCGGCCGCCGACGACGCCTTCGCCGCCGCCAACGACGCCCTGGCCGACGGCGACCTGGGGGAGTACCAGACCCAGATCGCCCGAGCCCAGACCCTGGTCGAGCGGGCGGTCGCCCTGGCCAACGCGCGCGATGCCGCGGCCACCGACGACCCCAGCGCCAGCCCGTCGGCCGACCCGAGCGCCTCACCCTCACCCTCGGCGTCGCCCACGTCCTGACCCCGATTTGGCCACCCCGCGCCGGTGTGTGTAACGTTGTGGTCACCGACGCGGGGTGGAGCAGCTCGGTAGCTCGCTGGGCTCATAACCCAGAGGTCGCAGGTTCAAATCCTGCCCCCGCTACGAATTTCAGGCTCGGAGATCGTGGATCTCCGAGCCTGAAAGCATTTGAGATTTGATCCAACAGCCAGAAACCGGCCTTAGCGTCCCCAACTCCGACCCGGACGGGTCATCCGCTGTCGTGGATCGGTAGGACGAGCGCATGAATCTCGCACTCGTCACCGCCCACGACGCCACCCTCGTCCCCGCAGTCCTGGTCCCCGGACCGGCCGCCCGCGGCTGGTCCGACGCACTCCCCG